>QHPA01000315.1 GCA_003218935.1 Verrucomicrobiota bacterium | reverse complement strand
AGGCTGATATCGTGATGCGGATTCTCAATGTTCCAGCGCCCTTTCTTCTGAGCGGAACGCATCCAAATAACGAACCAGAATCTCGCGTTCGTCCGACTCCAAGTGAGCCTTCTTGCTCATCCGGGTCATCCATCCGTGCCACTCCGCATCGCCATAATCGGCCGGGTTATAGAATTTGTGACATCTGGCGCACTTCAGTGAATAGAGCTTTGCTCCTCGCGATACTATGTCCGGGGAAAGTGCGGCTGCCTTTGCCGGGTCGAGCGTCGGAGGTATCCGATCGGCAGGTGGGAGGCTTTGACACCCCGCCAGATTCGCGACCAAGACGATCACCATAGTCAACGCTGAGCAAACGCAGCGCATTAAAAATCAATGCCAAAGATGAGCCGCAGATTCAACCGCTCATGACCCTCCAGCTCCAGATGGCGGTTCCCGTCAGGATCGCCGCCGTAGTTGACGCCGTAAATCTGCGGCAAAACCGATAAGGCCGCCCACCATTTCTCCCGCCGACAACTGATAACCGGGCCCAGGAACAGGGCCGTGTTCTCCCATTTGTGGTAGTCGGGCAGTTCGTTGTGGTCCCGCAATTCCAAACCGATTGACCAGTGCGTATTCAGGTCGCGGGCAATGCCGAGGCTGGCTTCCAGCTCACCTTCAGCTTTGTGAAGATTTTCCGACCACTCGGTAGCATGAGTCAGGTTAAAGGCCCACTTCCAGTTCCCATGCCGCTGGCCGAGGATGATCTTCTGTTCTACTTCGGCTTCGTCGCCGGAATAACGCGGCTCCAAATACAGGGTCAACCCGACCGCGCGTTCGGCCGGGTTGAGCACCATATAACGATTCTCTAGTGAAACGCCGCCAAAACGGAACGCGGAGATGTCTTCCCCGGTCGCGGGATTACGGTAGCTTTGTGAAGCTTCATTCAAATAGAGCTCCACCGTGTAACGGTCATTAACGCCATACTCCAACGCCTGACGGAGTTCCCAGCGATTGAAATTCTGCTGTCCGATCCTCTTATTGCGCTGCGTCCGAAACGTGACCCAGTTTTCAAACTCCGCCCCGCCTTTGGGCAGAGTTTCCGGTTCGTAGGTGTAGCCGAAACGTCGTTCGTCGGCGCGAAGGTTCGCCGGGCACAAGGCGAGCGCGAGGAGTGCCACGAACATATTGCGGCGTAATTCAAGGTACATCTGAATCTTCAAGTTGATTGTTAAACCGCGAGAACCGGGGGAGGGTATAAATGAGAACGAGTCTCAATGTCAACAAACTTCTCGAGCCATGGACGGACAAAACCAAGAGGCTGCAAGAGCTTCTTCACCATGCCTATCGAAACCCGGCAAACGGCTTTTCTAGTCCGGGTCGCGTCGAACGTGCATGACGGCGTAGATGCGCGATTCGACGACGAAGAGGCGTCCGCGAACTGCGGAAAATGTGTTGGCTATTCGTCAAACAACAACTATTTTGCAGCCGATCCCATGAAAGCCTCGGCAACCAGGCTTGGTTTGGCATTGGCCGTTTTGGTCTTCTCCCACAGCGTACTCTCCCTCGATCCTTCCACCGCCATCACCCAGTATCATCAGAACGTCTGGGGTGAAGGGGAAGGACTGCCGCAAGGATCAGTGCAAGCCATTACGCAGACGCGCGACGGTTATTTGTGGGTGGGCACGCGCGACGGCCTGGCCCGATTCGATGGCGTGAAGTTCACCGTTTTCCACACTGAGAACAGTCCGGGTCTGGAGTCAAACGACATTCGGGCGCTCCACGAAGACCGCTTGGGGCAACTTTGGATCGGCACCTTCAACGGGGGCGTGAGCCGTTTCTTCCAAGGCAAATTCACCTGCTATAGGAGCCAGGACGGGCTGCCCGGCAACGGGGTCCTGGACATTTATGAGGACAGCCAGAGCAACCTCTGGATGGGAACCTGGAACGGCCTGGCGCGCTATCGCGATGGTAAGTTTGTCGCCTACACCGTTGCGGATGGGCTGGCGGGGCCGAGCGTTTTTTCCATTTGTGAGGATGGCCAGGGCCGTCTGTGGTTGGGGACGAGCGGCGGAGTGAACTGGTTTTCTCAAGGACGCTTTAATCCATGCGCTCTTCCGGATGGCTGGCTCAACACGCTGGTCAGAAAAGTCTATGTCGATCGCAATGGCGTGCTTTGGATCGGAAGCTTCGGAGACGGGCTGGCCCGGTTGGAGAACGGAAAATACACAGGCTACAGCACGAAAAACGGTTTGCCTGATGACCGCGTGCGCGACGTTTATCAGGACTCCGACGGCAATTTCTGGATTGCCACCTGGGACGGATTGGGCCGGCTCGCGAATGATAAAATCTCCAGTTACACGAAACAAGACGGCCTGCCGCACAACCGGGTCGAGGCTCTCTACGAAGACCAGGAAAAAAGTTTATGGATTGGCACGCACGGCGGGGGGCTGGCACAACTTAGAGACGCCCGGTTGAAAGTCTATACGGCCAGGGAAGGTTTAGCGAACAACTTTACCAAGTGTGTCTTCGCAAGCCGTGACGGCGCGCTTTGGATTGGAACGGATGGCGGCGGGCTGAGCCGGTTTCAGGACGGCAAGTTCACCAACTATACCGCAGAAGATGGTCTGCCCAGCAATTTCATCCTGACCATCGGCGAGGACCGTGGCGGAAATGTCTGGTTCGAGGGATTCCCCATCCAACATCGAACACGAACCGTGTTTGGAGACCGTGAGGGCAGCATTTGGGTGGGCGGCAGTGCCGGCGGGTTGTGTCGTTACCGGGCCGGAGCGTTTTCCGTTTATTCAACGCCGGAGGGTCTGCCCGGCAACCTGATCCGTGTGATCGAACAGGATCGTGAAGGTAACTTGTGGGTGGGCACGAATGATGGACTGTGTTGCTATCAGAATGGCAAGCTCACGGTCTTCACGACGCGGGACGGCCTCGCTCACAACGCGGTTTACAGTATTTATGAAGACGCTCAAGGCGCGCTCTGGTTTGGAACACAACGCGGCCTCTCCCGTTACCGGGGCGGAAAGTTCACCGCCTACACGTCGCACACCGGACCGTTGCAAAGTGTTATTTTCCAGATTCTCGAAGACGACCGGCAAAATCTCTGGATGTCGAGCAACCGCGGCATCTTCAGTCTCGCCAGGCAGGCGGTGGAGGATTTCGATCTGGGGCGAATCCGGACGCTGCCATGCGTTGCTTACGGCCTGGCCGACGGCATGAAATCAACCCAGTGCGAAGGCGGAACGCAATCCGCCGGCTGCCGAAGCAAGGACGGCCGGCTGTGGTTTCCAACCGTCAACGGCCTCGTGGTGATCGATCCAAAGGCCATTACTCGAAACCTGCGACCGCCGCCGGTGCTCATCGAACAGGTTTACGCGGGCAATCAAAGTTTTGATCCGCTGTTGCCGGCCAAACTTCCATCGAGCGCGCATGAACTGCGATTTTATTTCACCGCGCTCAGCCTTGCCGCGCCGGAAAAAGTCCGGTTTCAATACAAACTCGAAGGACTTGACGGCCAGTGGGTCGACGCCGAAACACGCCGCACCGCCGTTTACAATCAACTGCCGGCCGGCAATTATGAGTTCCGTGTGCGCGCTTGCAACAATGACGGCGTGTGGAACGAGTCCGGCGCAGCGTTTGCCTTTTCCCTCGCGCCTCAATTCTATCGGACGACGTGGTTTTATTGCTTCGGTGCGGCCACCATCCTGATTGCGGCCTGGGGCTTTCATCACCGCCGGATGAAACTGGCGCGCGATAAATTCTCCCTCGTGCTGGCCGAACGCAGTCGCATCGCGCGCGAACTTCACGACACATTGGCGCAGGGTTTTGCGGGAATCGGATTTCAGTTGGAGGCCGTCGCGGCCAAGCTGACCGAAGCGCCCGCACAAGCGCAGCAGCATTTGAAGGTGGCGTTGCAGATGGTTCGCCACAGTCTGGCGGAGGCGCGCCGTTCCGTCATGAACTTGCGTTCCGCGTCGCTGGACAACGGCGACCTGGGCAATGCGCTGGTGGAAACCGCCCGCCAGATGATGGCGGACAAGCCAGTGGACGTGCGCTTGAAAATCCACGCCCCGGCGCGCCCGCTTCCGCCCAAAATTGAAAACAATCTGCTGCGCATCGGCCAGGAAGCAATTACCAACTCGTTGAAGTACGCCCGGGCGGAAAAGATTTGCATCGAACTGGACTATCAGGAACAGGGTGTGGCTCTGCGGATTCAGGATGACGGACAGGGATTCGATCTTCCTCAGATGACGGCGGCCAACGGCGCCCATTTCGGGCTTCTGGGGATGCATGAACGGGCCAGGCAGATGGGTGCCAGGTTCGATGTGCGAACCCAGCCGGGCCGAGGCACCGAAGTTCTGGTGGAAGTGCCCGTAGGGCCGAACCATTCGCACACGGACTATGACCAGGCATAATGCGATTCGCATTTTGATTGCGGACGACCACCTGGTGGTCCGCATCGGATTGCGGAGCATGATTGACACTCAGCCGGACATGAACGTCATCGCGGAAGCGGCGAATGGGCGGGAGGCGGTGGCACTGTTTCGCGATCACCAGCCCGACGTCACGCTCATCGATTTGCGCATGCCAGTCATGGGAGGCGTGGAGGCTGTCGGAGTAATTCACGAGGAGTTTCCTGGCGCGCGGATCATTGTGCTGACCACTTACGACGGCGATGAAAACATTTATCGAGCCCTCCAGGGCGGCGCTCGGGCGTACTTGCTCAAAGACATACCGCGCGAGGAATTCCTGGACGACATTCGCGCGGTCTATCAAGGACAATATTGTATTCCTCCGGCCGTTGCTGCTCGTTTGGCGCAGCGCATTCCTGGCCCGGAACTGAGCGCGCGCGAGTTGGAAGTACTCAAACTCATCGTTGAGGGCATGAGCAACAAGGAAATCGCGTCCGCCTTGAGCATCACGGTGAGCACCGTGAAAAACCACGTCAACAGCATCCTCAGCAAACTGAACGTCAAGGATCGCACTCAGGCCGCCACGACCGCCCTGCGGCGCGGGATCGTGACGCTGGGCTGACGACGAAATCGGAAACCGGCGCAAAGCAGCCAGCGCGAATTCGCCGATTCGTAAGAACGCTCACATCCGCGAGTATGAGATTGTCGCTGCCGATACGGCATGGAATTCTTGCAAACCACTGAGCCTATGAAAACGAAATCTCCTTCCCGCATCCCGCGTCGGAAATTCCTCCAAACCACCGCCCGTGTCGCCGCGACCGGCGCGATCGGCTCGGCGCTGCTTCCGTCCCCGGTTCGCGGCGCCGAAACGCCGGCATCCAACAGGATGATCGGAATTCAGGTCGGCGCCGTGTCGTTCGTGGATTCACATATGGCCGCGGACTGGCCGGGCGCCAGATTCCCGGCCAGCCGTTCCCGGACCACGGCTCGCAGGAGTCGGACGAGAAGACTTTTCACGGCGGCAACTACGCCGCGCCCCATCCGGAGTTCTACAGGAGCACTGTGCTGAAGGAAAACCGCGCGCCCGAACACGGCGATCTCGACATCGTCGCCGCCGTTCTCCCGGCAGCGAAGAAGCGAAAGATGAAATTACTCTGCTCCATCGAAGATGTTTTTCGCTCCGATGTGCCGGGCGTCCAAGAGGTCGCCGAGGTGGATTTGCAAGGGCGCAGGACCGGCACGCTCTGCCTCTTTCATCCGGATGTGCGCGCCTTCTGGATGGGCCTGGCGACCGACCTGTGCAAGTCCTATGACATTGACGGCATCCTGTTTTTCAACGAGCGCAACGGTCCGTTGTTGAACGCGCTGGGAACGAGTCACTCGCAGAACATCGCGTCATCGCGCGTGACCTGTTTTTGCGAACACCATCAAAAGGCCGCGCGGGAACGCGGCATCAACTTCGCACGCGCCAGGCAGGGTTTTATCAGGCTTGATCAGTTCGTGCAGGCCGCGCTTAAAGGCCAGCGGCCAGGCGACGGCTATTTCGTAGAGTTCTGGCGCACGCTCGTGGAGTATCCGGAGATCATCCTGTGGGACCGGCTCTTCGACGAAGCCAAGCATCAGGTCCTGGCCGAGGTGAATCAAGCCGTAAAGTCCCTTCGCAGGAATCTGCAGATCGGCTTTCACATCGAGCACGTCAACTCGTTCAACCCCGTCTTCCGCGCCACGCGCCGTTACGACGATCTCGCGCAGAAGGCCGAGTTCCTGAAGGTCGTCGTCTATAACAACTGCGGCGGCGAACGCTATCAGCGTTTCATAAACAATGTCGGGTCAACCGTTTTTCGCGACGTGCCGAAGGAGTTGGTTTTCTTCAAACAGTAGGTCTAAAGTACTACCTGCCCACCGAACCATTGATTTCGTGACAGCCCAATAGCGGCGCAGCAGGATATACTTAATTCTCTGATGACTGAGCTTAACGCGGGCCAAGGACGCCTCTAACTCCAAAAGGTTTCGATACGTATCTGCTCGCGCAAATACTCCGAGATGCGCCTGGCGAACCTGGAAGCAGCCGGACGGGCCGTGCGGGAGTTCGCGAACTAAAGGCTCGTCGGCTAAATCCGGCATGTCACTTTGTAGTCAGTCATGAACCATCCCGTTTCAAGTAGCAGCGCCTCGCCGAAGGAAAGGTTCGAAGCAAGTCAGAACAGCGTTCGTCCAAGGCCGGTGATTTCGACCCTAATGATACCCGCTCTTGTCCGGACTGTTGTGCTGAGCGCGCTGTCGTTTGGCCTCACGCCCGCCGTGCTTCTGGCCCAAAACGCATCGCCACGTCCGGCTGAATCCAAGGCAACAAAATCGTTTCCGTCACTCAGGGAGTATCGCGACTTTGCCATGAACCACGACGGGAACCCGCCTCGCGGCAGAGAGCTCTTCTTCTCCGAAAAGCAGGCTTGCTCGAAGTGTCATTCCGTGGACGGGACCAGCGGAAAGGTGGGACCGGATTTGTTCGCCATCGGAGACAAGTTTCCGCGGCGCGAGTTAATCGCCGCGGTGCTGGAACCTTCGGCTTCAATCGCCGTCGGCTACGGAACGACGATCGTGGAGACAAAGACTGGCGACGAGCATCTGGGCATTCTCAAGCAGGCCACGGCCGACTGGATCGAGTTGATGGGTGCGGACAGTAAGATTGCTCGGATCGCCACCCGCGACATTCAGACACAGCGCGGCAGCACCGTCTCGCTCATGCCGGAAGGGTTGCAGGTCGGGATGTCCCTCCAGGAGTTCACCGACCTGATTGAGTATCTCGTCACTCTCAAGCAACCCGAAACCTCGCTCACAAGCAATCGCGGGATGCCGACCGTCATTCCCGAACTCGCGAAACCCATCGAGGTGCGGCCATTTTTCAGTGACGAGTTGCGTTTCCCCCACGCGTTCGTCCAGAAGCCCGGTGACGTCCGTTCCGGGTTGGTGTGGTTCGGCCAGCTCCCGGGCGTCAGCAACGCGTTTCTCGTCGTGCATCAGACCGGAAAGATCTGGCTGCTCGAAAAAGGCGCAACCAACGACTCAAAGACATTGTTCGCGGATGTGGCGAAGGACATCTTCAACGAACGCGGTCCGAACGGGCTGCTCGGACTGGCGTTTCATCCGAAGTTCCGCGAGAACCGCAAGTACTATCTCAAGCATCAGGTGTTTGAAGAGGGCAGGATTGTGACTACCGTCGTCGAACGCAAAGCCTCGCCCGATTTGCGCAGTGACTCCGGCCAGCCTTCTCGGCGTCTGTGGAAGGTCGGGAGCGTAACGCAGGACCACAGCGGCGGCTGCATCGGATTCGGTCCCGACGGATTCCTCTACATCGCGATGGGCGACACCGGTCCGCAACAGGACCCGCAAGGCCACGGCCAGGATTTAACGACGCATCTCGGCAAAATTCTGCGCATCGACGTGGAGCATACCGACCCCGGCCTCGCCTACGCCATTCCCGCCGGCAATCCATTTCGCGAACGCTCCGACGCGCGTCCGGAAATCTGGGCCTGCGGATTCCGCGAGCCATGGCGGTTCAGCTTTGACGCGCTCACTGGCGACTTGTGGGTCGGTGATGTGGGACAGGATCGCGTGGAGGAAGTGACCATCGTCCGGCGGGGCGAGAATCATGGGTGGAATGTGTATGAAGGCTTTGAGCCGTTCTCCAATCGCTATCGCAAGGAAGGCGTCGCCTACGTCCCGCCCGTCTTTGCCTACCGCAGGAAATACGGAAGCTCGGTGACAGGCGGCTACGTCTATCGCGGCGACAAGCGCTCGTCGTTCTACGGCGTTTACATTTTCGGCGATTACACTTCGCGCCGTATCTTTGGCCTGACGCAGCGCAATCGCAGCTTGCAAACCGTCCGCCAGATCGGCATGTCACCGCAGAACATCGCCTCGTTCGGCACGGATGAGCGCGGGGAAATCTATCTCGTGGGCTACGAAGGCATGGTTTACAAACTCGACTTTTCCGGTGCAACGTTCGACGAACAGCAAGCCGTGCCGTCCGCCCGCTCGACCGCCACGCCCGGCGCCGGAACATTGGCGGGCAGGCCAACCGGGAAATGAACCCATTGGAGATCAGACCATGAACAGCCAACACTTCTTCTACCCATCGCTGGCCGCCCTCGCCGCCGCCTGGTGCGCGCATGCTGCCGAACCCACCTCGGGCGAAAGCCCCGCCGACCATTTGCCCGCTCACATTTCGCAGGTGATGTGGTTCGGTGAGCGTGCCGACTGGTCGCACGACGGAAAGAGGGTTCTATTTCTGTCGAAGACATTTGGCGACGCGATGGAAATCGACCTCGCCACGAAACGGATTCGCAACCTGACCGCGCATTACCCGCACCACGGCTACACGCGGGCGTTGTATCTGGCGAATGGAGATATCCTCTTGTCCGGACCAGAGGCGTTCGACCCGAAGCGCATCGGCGAGGCGCGCGTGCAGTGCTGGCTCTATGTGTTGGACAAGACCGGCACCAGACCGGCCGCGCCGCTCGGTACCAAGTGTAGTGAAGGGCCGGCCGTCTCGCGCAAGCGGATGCACATCGCCTGGACACACGTGGCCGCCGAATACCCGGACGAGATGCCGGCGGGCAGTTCACGAATGCAGGAGGCCGATATCGTTTACGAGAACAACAATCCCAGGCTGGCCAATCAGAAACTCATTATCGACAGCCGCGACCTGTCCTTCAGATGCACGCTGGAGACGCAGAACTTCCGTCCACCGGAGGAAAAAGAACTCACCTTCAGCGCCTACGGTTACCAGGGCACGGACGTGTGCGGTATCGACCTGGTCACAAAGAAAGTCGTGAATTACTCCAACTCGCCCGGCCAATATGACGAGCCAGAGGGCGTTTTTCCCGACGGCCAGTACACGCTGGTCGAATGCGACAAGCAAAACCTCAAAGGCTCCGGCTATGTGGACCTCTGGAAACTCAGGCTGGACGGCAGCGGACATTATGTGCGGCTGACGCACTTCAGCGACTATCCCGGCTATAAGGCGTCCAATCCGGTCGTGAGCGACGACGGCAGGTTCATCGCGTTTCAGATGGCGAAGTCGCGCGAGGCCGCAGGCGTCGGCCACGGCATTTTCATCTACGACATTGAGAAGGCTAAGAGGGAACAGCCATGAAAACCGATTCACTCTTTTGTTCAGCCCTGCTCGTGCGCGTCTCGGTCGCTTACGCCAATCCCGAAATCAATACTTACGGAGTAGGAAGAAAGTTCTACTCCGCAATCGAACCAATGGGTGAGTGACAAACGTATCTGTCGCATTACTCTGGTTTGCTGCAAAAGTGTGCAAGCCGAGTCGGGTGAAGCGAGAAAAAGATGAAGGGCAGCGTACTTACACTCAAACTACTTGCCAACCGGGGAGAAGCGCCGGCTTGCGCCATTTCCTTGAAGTTTATGAAAACACCCACCGCGGACATGCTCTGAAATTCGACATGGGGACTCGCCGCGATTTCAAAGACTCACACTCAAAAGCAACATGGAAAAATGAACTATGAAAACAACGCCACTGCGTACGATCGAACGGCTATCACTGGCATCGTTATTGTTCGTTTTTGGATGTTTAGGACTGTCCAAGGCCGACGCGGCGAATATTCTCTTTGTTGTTAACTCGCCCGACACCACCGATCCCACAGCCCCTTCCAATGCGAATGATCTTGAAGTGGCGACTCGCCTCCGAAGCCAGGGACATACCGTTACAGTCGCATTGGAAGGGGCTGTGGGATCGGTGGTGTCGGGCGAGTTAACAACAAAGAGAATATTCGCCGCGTCGGCCTTGGACAGTC
>QHPA01000062.1 GCA_003218935.1 Verrucomicrobiota bacterium | reverse complement strand
CCCGGCGCAGGCGGCATGGCCGTGCATACGATCCTTCTCGATCCGAAGAACGCGAACCGGATTTTCATCGCCATCTCGGCGGCGGGCGCCTTCCGGACCGATGACGGCGGCAAAACCTGGAAACCGGCGAACCGCGGCCTGAAGTCGCAATACGAACTTCCCGACCCGGATGTCGAAGTCGGACATTGCGTTCATCGCATTGCCATGCACCCATCGCGCCCGGACGTGTTGTTCATGCAGAAACACTGGGACGTGCTGCGCACCGACAACGCCGGCGAACAGTGGCGCGAGGTCAGCGGCAATCTGCCGACCGACTTCGGCTTCCCGATAGACGTTCACGCGCACGAACCGGAAACCATTTACGTCGTTCCCATCAAGAGCGATTCCGAACATTTCCCGCCGGACGGGAAGCTGCGCGTGTATCGCAGCAAGACCGGCGGAAACGAATGGGAAGCGCTCACGAAAGGCCTGCCGCAGAAGGATTGTTACGTCAACGTGCTGCGCGACGCGATGGCCGTTGACTCGCTCGAGCCGTGCGGCGTGTATTTCGGCACGACCGGCGGGCAGGTCTATGCCTCTGCCACCAGCGGCGACACGTGGAATCCCATTGTCCGCGACCTGCCGGCGGTTCTGTCTGTCGAAGTCCAGACTTTGCGTTGACTGTGAAGGCGCAAGGCGAACCACGAATGGACACGAATTGACACGAATGAACAGTATGATCCGCATAGTGCTGCCATATCACTTGCGGACATTGGCGCGCGTTGACGGCGAGGTACAGCTGGAGGTTGCGAGCCCGGCTACGCTGCGCTCAATGCTCGACGCACTCGAAGCACGCTATCCGGTGTTGCGCGGGACTATCCGCGACCATGGCACGCTGAAGCGCCGGCCATTCGTCAGATTCTTCGCCTGCAAAGAAGATTTGTCCCTCGAACCGCCGGAGACCCAGTTGCCCGACGCGGTTCTCCGCGGCGCGGAGCCCTTTCTGATTGTGGGGGCTATGGCGGGAGGTTAGAGAAGGCAATCAAACGGTGGTTACGTGGACGATATCCGGCAAAAACAATTGGCGCAAAATAAGTCCTGACCATTCTCCCTCATTCGTCGTATGATTGAACGAACGAAACCGGCAACCACCAAATAAACAGAAAATTATGAGCGCACCAACAGAAACAACCGATTACCTGCTGCTGTTTCGCGGTACGAACTGGGACAAAGAACTCGCACCGGACCAACTTCAAAAGGTTGTGTCGGACTGGGCCGCCTGGTTCGAGCGCTTGACGCAGGAAGGGAAATGCAAAGGAGGCCATCCGTTGCAGAACGAGGGCAAACTCGTTTCCGGCAGGAAAGGCCGGGCGGTGGCCGACGGGCCGTTCGCCGAGTCGAAGGAAGCGATTGGCGGCTATTTCTACCTTCAGGTGGCGGACGAGAACGAGGCGATTCAGATCGCTCAACAGTGCCCCGGTCTCGAATACGGCGCAGTCGTCGAGGTCCGTCCGGTGGCCGAGATGTGCACGGTCAGGGCGCGCGCCCTGGAACACGCCTCGCGCACTGGACAACTTACCGGCGCCGCGGCCTGAGCGCCCGGGCCAGACTCACTAAACTCATTTCAGGATAGCAAATCCAACTCCCGTTGCCAATTCCCATTCGACCAGACGGCGGCGCCAATCCTTCCTCAGCAAAAAAGAGAGGCCGGACCAGGGTCCGGCCTCTTGCTGAAAGCTGCTGCGCTTATTACCTCGCGCCGCGGTAGAACTTCTGCCCACCCTCTGCCTTCGGATCGACGCTGACCGATTTGCCGGGCAGATTGCTGTATGTACCCGTGACTGTATCAGCCACCTGTAGCGTGGAGTCGGTCGTGATGGTTAGTTTGCCGTCCGCCTCCTTGGTCAAGCCTATGGTCGGTCGCGTGACCTGGTTCAGGATTTCGAGCGTGACCCCGTCCAGAATGGCATTGGGGTCGGTGAGATCCGGCCTGGTACGGCCATTCACGGTCGCGATGATAACCAGTTTGTCACGCTGAGTGAGTAAGTCGGCGGCAACGACGGCACCGGAGCTCACAGGGTCAACCCCGCCTTGAATCTCAGGTGGGGAGAAGTCTTGCGCGAGCAATTGGCCATCGACATAGAGATTGAACCCGCGGGTCATGCAACATTTCTCGTAGAAGAGCAATTGTAACTTGTAAGTGCTCCCTGGGACCAGGCCGCTGAGATCCACTCTCACGGTCGGACCGTAGCGGATCGACTGCGTGACCTTTTCGATGACATTATCGGCAGGGCTATCCCCATATTCGGGTGTATCCCAATTCGCGATGTCATTAGGCGCTGTCACTTTTATGCCCGGAGCATTATCCGCCGTGAAATCTGCATCGCCCGCTTTGCCCGCCGCGCCGGCGCTGCTGACATTAAACGCGTAGAGGAAGTTCCCTTGGAGATCCAATCCCTCCCCTGGATCACCACCGGTAAAAGCTTGCACGACGATGTTGGTCAACACGGTGGGAAGCTCCGCCTTCAACGGATCGCTGCCGAAGGTAACTTCCTTACCGTCGTCAACCCCATCGCCATCTGTATCCGCCTTGAGTGGATCCGTCTTATAAGTCAAGACGTCGAGGCCATCCGACAAACCGTCACCGTCGGTATCGGCCTTCAGCGGATTCGTCTTGTAGATCTTGACGAGACCGTCGCCGTCGGTATCAGCCTTGTTAGGATCGGTATTTAACCTGAATTCTTCAGCGTTCGTTAAACCGTCCCCGTCGGGATCCCCGTCCGCTTTTTGATCCAGGTTGCCGAAGTTATCCAATTCCCAAGCATCCCACAGTCCGTCCCCATCCGAATCAACTGCGCTCGCAATTAATTCGAGCGTAAGGCCATTGATGATGGCGTTGTGGTCTGCCATGGCAGGATCGTTGACGGGCCGGCCATCAAGCACAATCGTGGCGTTGGTGTCGGTGGCGATGAAAGTGTGCGTGAGCACGACGCCATTAGTCCGCGGGGTAGCCCCGCCTGGTCCTACAAAGCCACCCTGCCATTGAAATGGGGCAAATGCTTGAGCGGCCGGCCGGCCGTTGATGCGGATGTCAAAGCCGCGCGCCCATAGATACTCGCCAAACAGGAGTTGGAGTTTGTAGGAGGCGCCGACCTGCAATTTGGACAAGGTGACCGTTACAGCGCGGTGATCCTGGTCATCCATGGCATTGAGAGCATCACTCCAGCGGATGCTGCTCAAGACCGAAGAAAGGACCTGTTGTTCAGGGGAATCACCGAAGTTAACGTTCTTATTCCAGTTGTCCGCAACCTGGGAAGCAACCACAGTCACCCCGTCCACACTGTCCCCAGTAAAGAGGGCATCGTGAATCTGTCCACCTATCGGGTCACGGGTGTCAGTGCCAAAGCTGATCGCATAAATGAAATTGCCTGTCAAATCCAGACCCTGCCCCGGGTCCGGGCCGGTAAACAGGTTCGCCGTGGTCTTCTTGGGCTTGCTATTCGGGTCAAGCGGATCGGTCAATAAATGGAATTCGTAGTAATCGCTAAAGCCGTCACCGTCGGTGTCCGCCTTCGTTGGATCCGTATGGAGAACGTTGACTTCAAAGCCGTCGTTCAAAAGGTCACCGTCGGAGTCTGTGCTAAGCGGGTTCGACTTGTATTTGTGGACCTCGTCGCCGTCGCTGACGCCATCCCCGTCGGTGTCCGGGTTGTTTAGATCGGTCAATAAGTTCTCTTCTTCCAGGTTCGTCAATCCGTCCTGATCCAGATCACCAGCCGGATCGATGTTGCCATACAAATACTTCTGGTTCAGGTAAACGACCAGTGCGCGGCGTTCGTCAGCCGTGAGTGCGCGGTTGTAAATGAGCACTTCCGCGATATCGCCTTTCATGATCGTGACCCTGTCATCCCGTGTACCGATCAGGAGGGACGTGTCGGCGTCCGCGATGGCTGCGGGGGCGACCACGCGGCTGCTGCTGGCGAAGCCTCCGAGGTAATGCGTCAATATTGTGCCTGCCATGTCCCACCCGGCAACAAGGTAATTGCCTGCCGTCAGCGCTTTGCCGCCATCCGCGGATCCACCGGCGGTGCCGTCACCGCGATAGGCGCGCGGAATACCGGAGCCGGGCAGGGCGTACCAGTCATTGGGCGCGGGTTGATTGGCCAAGGTCTTCGCCCAGACCGCGCGGTACGTGGCGAAGTCATCGAACTTCACCAGGAAGAACGTGGTGATGTCGCCGGTGATCGACACGCTGTCGGAGTCGGCGACTTCGAGGAAATCATCGACGCCGTCGAAGCGGAGCACCGGCTTGCCGTTGATAGCGTCGTTCACCAGCAACGGAGACATGTCTGCCACGAGTTGAGAGGCATTGTTGCCTTTGCCGGATTGATCCTGCCAGGCCGTCACTTTGCCCCCAGCTCCGGCAGTGACGCCGGCATCGGCTTTCAACCAGAGTTGCAAGCCATTAGTGACCGTGAGGGTTTGGGCGGAAGCAGGGATCATCCCAGAGGCCGCCAAAAAACTGGCGAGAACAGTACACTTCAAGATTCGGTAGTTCATAATGTTTGTTGGTTTCTGTGTTGATATGCGGCGGCGGCGCGGGGGCTGCCTACAGCCAGGAGAATTGATGTTGCAATGAAAACGAAGAGGAGAGACACACGATTCTTCATAAGCGCGTCAAAGGTCGTCGAGGCCAAGCGTCGACTGACTTACAGCTCAATCACAATACGGGGTTCGAAACCTATTTCGTCATGAACACCTTCGCGCTGTCAATAGTTTTTTTGTGCGAAATAGTGCGTGGAATTTATTCGGGCTTCAACGCTTGCCGGGCGCCCGGTGCCAAATTGGTTTTCACCTGTGCGGTGCGAGGCGTGATGCGGACTGAAGTCCGCGCTCCTTTGCAGCAGGAGGGGAGAAATACAAATAACCGTGAGCTGATCGCACTTTACGTCGGACCTGGGACCAGCACCACCCGGAAACCGACATAGCCGGTCTGGCCCTCCGGGTTGAAGTCGCGAGTCGCCGACCGGCATTCTCCCCCCTTGCAGCCCCAACTGCCGCCGCGGAATACGCGGTACGAGCCCGTTGCAGGTCCCTGCGGATCGATGGCGCTCCCGCCAGGATAAGGCCCGTACCAGTCCTGGCACCACTCCCAGAGACCCCCGTGCATATCATACAAACCCCACGGGTTGGGTAGCTTCTGCCCCACCGGATGCGTCGTGCGGCCGCTGTTGTCTAAGTACCACGCGTAATTGGCCAGGGTCGTGTAACCTGGATCATCGCCATAGCTGAAGCGCGTCGAGGTCCAGGCCCGGCAGGCATATTCCCACTCCGCCTCGGTCGGCAGTCGATAGACGCTGTTGGTCCTGATCACCCTCGCAGCCCGTTCCCGCTGCGTGAGCCGAGCACAGTAATTCGTGGCATCTTCCCAACTTACCGTCTCCACCGGCCGGCTGAAGTCGCCGGTGAAGATGCTCGGGGTGCTGCCAGTCACCCACTGATAATCCGTTTGGGTCACCTTGTATTTGGCCATGTAAAAGCCCTTGGTCAGTGTTACCACCGTCTGCGGACCTTCGTCGTCGAGGCGGTCCACTTCGTTTGTCGGGCTGCCCATCTTGAAGCTGCCGGGCGGAATAAATATCATGTTCGGCCGCACGTCGGCTGCCGCCCGGTAAAATCGCCGGCCGGTGACGGGGGCACTCCGATCGAACCACAAATAATTCGTGCCCGGTAGTCGGAGAAACTCCAGACAGCGCCAAGCGTTCGTTTGTGAAAGGTCCGTGACGAATTCAATCGAGTAAACGGTGCCAACCGCCCCCGTGATGGTCAGCCCCGGATACAGTTGCATGTCGAGTCCCGCCGCCGTCTGGGCAGAGGCCCGTGGCATCGCCGCCCAAACGGCCAAGCAAAGCAAGGAAAGCAATCGAACGCGGGTTGACAATCGGGTCTTCATAATTCCAAGGACTGATCGTCGCTGGTCAGTCCGGTTCAAACCGCTTCTCGGCACGAGGGCATCCGTCCAAACCTCGGTCAACGCCTCGAGCTCGTGGAAGTAATATGGGTTGTTATCATCGCTCCGACCGCCGGCGGCGGCATATGATCGGAATTTCGTTTTTTGAAAGTGATGGAAATTTCCTTTTTGACGCTGCGCGATTCAAGGGAGAATTGGTTATGGAGCAGTCTTACCCTGACAGTTTGCGGTGTCAAGCGTCAGCAATGTTGGTTTCTTGAGCCGCAGCAAAAGAATCCTTATCTCGTCATCTTTCTATCCCGTGGTAGCCAGGCTCTGGACTTTGAAACATTCGGATCGGCGATTCCGCTGTTCGCAAAAGAAAAGACCCTGACCAGATTCGGAGACCGAAGTGTTCACCCGCCCGTCAGCTCCCATCCTTTCCGATATTCACGAGTCAGGAACTTGTTCGCTTCCGGGATGTTGGTGACCTTCGCGTTCGCGGCGTCAAAGAGCAGCCTGCGCCCGCCGAGACGTAACGAAACGGCGCCGAGGTTAAACGCATCCGAGATTGGGCCGGCGAGCAGGAAATCGCCATGCGTGGGTTTGCCGCCTTTGCACGCCGCTATCCACGCCGTGACACCCTCGCCGCGTCCCCCGAACTGCGGTCTAGGCGCGGGGTTCGCCGTCGCATATTCCTTCATCTTTTCCTCTGGAATGATTTGCGGGTTCTCTCCGTGGAAACGCGCGAGGATTTTTCCTTTGTCGCCGACAAACATCATTCCTTCGGCCTCCAACTCCTTGTCATCCGCGCCCCACTCATCCGGTACGGGCGGTTTGATGGAACCGTCATACCAGAAGAGGTCCAAAGGCGGGCGGGCTCCCTTGGCGGCGAATTTGAAGCGAATGGTGCAGGCGGCCGGGAAGGAGTAGTCGTTTTTTATGCGAACGGCGACGTTTCCGGAACACGTGCAAAGGTGGCTGGGCCGCGATTCCACCGCGATGGGAGCGTCCAACTCGAACAGTTGGAAGATGGGCCAGAGGCTGTAATGCCCCATGTCGGCCAGCGAGCCGCCCCCGAACTCATACCAGCCGCGGAACACGGCATGGGTGTAGTTTGGATGATAGGGTCTGTCCAACGACGGTCCCAGCCATAGTTGCCAGTCAAACCCTTCCGGGATCGGAGGAGTATCGGTCGGCAGCGTCGGGTATTGAGGCCACATCGGGCGATTCGACCAGTTATGGATTGCGCGCAGCGTGCCGATCGCGCCGGCGTCAATCCAGGCCTTGATGGCACGAACAGGGGCGCCGTTACTGGCCGGCAAAAAATGCGTGGCGACCTTCGTCTTGCGCGCCGTCTCGATGACCAATCGAGCCTCGTGCAGCCGGTTGGCCAGCGGCTTGTGCACGAGGACGTGCTTGCCCTGGTTCATCGCGGCGACGGCAACGGTTGCGTGAAGATGGTCGGGCGTCATCACTTTGACGGCATTCAGGTCTTTTTCCTTTTCGAGCAGCTCGCGGAAATCAACATAGGCAGCGCAACCGTTGAATTTTTCCGACTGCCGCTGGTTTGCGTACGAGGTCTCTACAATTTCTTTTGCGACGTCCCGTCCTCCGGGAATTCCCGGCGCGTCGCGACGCCAATCCGGTTTCCCCAGCGCGCCGGCGATGGAGGCGCGCAACCCGTCTTTGGACCAGTCCACATAATCGTGGCCGTCCTTGACCGGGTCGCACACTGCGACAATTTGCACGTCCGGCATCGCGAGCATCGCCAGCATCTCTCTGAGTCCCTGTGTGCCGCATCCGATGTACGCCAGCGTAATCTTCTCGCTGGGCGCAACAAATCCCGGTCCGCCCAGCACGTGCCGGGGCACGATGGTGAAGGCCGCGGCCGCCGCGCCGCCCGCGAGCATGAACTTGCGCCGGGAAAGCTTTTTGCGATGCGATTGTCTTTTGGTTGGGTTTGTTTTCATGGTCGGTGCCTTTCGCAAACGCGGGAGGCGGTGGGACGTTCATGGCACAACTTTCCTTACTTTCCGAGGCGGTGCAGTTTTTCCAAAGCCTGGCGTGGCACGTCGAAGCCGTTTCCTTCCGGACCGCCCATTTCGACGATGTACCATTTGGTGCGGGAACTGGTTTCGCAGAGGTGAAATACTTCTTTGTAAAAGTCGCTCTCGAAGGTTTTGTCCTGGTGTTCCTTGATGTGAATCGTCCGGGTTCGTCCGGGGAACTTCTTGAGCATGGCGATAGGATCGCCGTTCCCACCCAGGCAGTTGCCGACATCCATCTGCATATTCACTTCGGGTTCCGTTTGGCTGAAAAGAATCTCCCAGGCAAAACGGCCGTTGATCTTTTCGAAATCAAACGGGTGCGCATGGTAGCCGACGCTCATTTTGTGCGACCGGCATTCGACGGCCGTTCGATTCAACAAAGCGGCCAGCTCGGCGATCCCTTTTTCGGAGCCCATTTTTTCCTTGGCCGCCGCGACATTGAGGTACTCGCTGCCGAGCGCCTGATTGTTTTCGATGGTTCGTTGGAGATTATCCAGCGCCTTCAAATCCAGGTGCATGCCACAGCATTTGAGGCCGCAGTCGTCGAGCATCTTCCGCAGATCGGACCCGGCGTATCCTTGATAAACGTTCGGGGTGCCGCCATAGCCCCAAAACTCGACCGCCTGGTAGCCGATTTGGCTCAGCTTCTTGAGTGTTTCCGCCACATTGCGGGCGAATTCGCCGCGGACGCTGTAAAGTTGAAATCCAATCGGAATCGTTCGCGCTTGGGCAGCAGCCAGGGACAGTGCGCGGTTGAGGGTCATACCCACGGCAGCGCAAAAGCCCGCTTCGATAAACCGCCGACGTGTAATTTGCATAAGGAATCAGGTTTTGATGTTTTTACATGCATCAGGCAAATGACATTCGAAAAATCCACCGGGTCACCGCGGGATTTCAAACCGCCGTGATGGTATTACGGGCACAGTATGTCCGCCGTCCGCAAAGTCAAAACCAATCCGTCTGCCACGAACGTTCTACCCTTCCTTCAGGATTTCTTCCGCTGCGTGGCAGGCGTATGTGCCCATGTCGCCGCCGTCAGGGTGTGGAGCCAGAACGCGTCCCTCGCGATTTGAAGCGCTCGGCGAAACGCGCATCGTGAATTGCACCGCCGTTGCCCGCCCAGGTCAAGCGAGGAACGGAAGCGGCGAGTCGTTTGTTTGAGGCGACGCGCAGAATCCTTGAGCTTTCCGACTTCGCCATATAATGGCCTGCCTGACTTCACGCGCTGAGGACGCGACGCGGCCCCGCCGTTTAGGCCGGGTACCCAAACGCCTTAAAACTAGTCATCAGCATGCCGTTGCTTCAACATGGCTTCAAATTGCGCCGCCTTCCTTTTGCGCCGGAGAGTCACGCTCGGTTTCTCGTAATGTCGCCGCTTCTTTAGCTCCAGGAATACACCCTCCCGTAACATCAGCTTTTTCAACCGGCGCAGACCTTTCTCAACAGGCTCATTTCTTTTCAATCTAATCTCAATCAATCGGTTCTCACTTCCTCTTGTATGGTTCAGGTTGCAAGGTGCTCAATGCCGTCTTCGAACTCTTCCGCTGCGGCGTCATGAAGGCATGAATAAACGCTTCGTGACGCAATGGACAGCCGGGAGTATACACCCGCGGGATGTCGCGGTCGATGCCTTTTGAGCACAATCAAATGATCTCTTAACGCAACTGCGGCGGGATTCGTTTCAGCACCGAAGCGCCCCGAAGACGTACCTGACCTGGTGAAGTATTTCATGCAGCGCTCCGGCGGCGAAGTGGGCGTGGATGCGCCCTCCATCCAGCCCGAAGCCATTGCCTTCTTGCAAGACCAAACCTGGCCGGGCAACGTACGAGAATTGGAGAACGTCATTCGTCAGGCCTTATAAATAGCCAAGCAGACCGGATGAAAGAGTTTTCCCGTCGCAATTCCTCCGGCGTGACCTCGCCCGCTGCCAAACGGCGCATGTCCTCTGCGCGTTGGCGACCTTCGAGACCTGCTCTTTGGAGAAGACAAGGTCCTCGCAGCGAAGCAGCCCGATTGGCCCCGGCTACGGGTAAACCGTGAAGAGGTCGCCCAGATTGGATGCCGTGGCTGCCTGTCGCAGCCACGGGCTGAGGCCGAAGATTTCCTGCACGGTGCGCACCATGGACGCGTGGGTGTAGGCCACAGAGTTGGAGTATCCGGCCCTGGCCAATGAGGAAACGACAATCAGGCCGCTGGGGTTGTTCGCAGAGGAGACGCCTTCGTCCCACAGGATGAAAATCACTCCACCGATGGTATAGGCGCGCGAGGCCATGATCCCCGGGATTTCGCGCGCCAACCAGGTGTCGGCCTGCCGGACCTTGTTGTTCAGCGGCGGCGCAAGTTTTTCGCCCTGATCATAGTCGTTGGGCACGATGAAATTGTAGCTGGCCACATTGTTGTTGGTCAGGTCGCGCGCAAATTCCGTTTCGAGCGGGCGCAGGTGCGCGATGCCGTAGGAGCTGTTCGTGGCCGGCGGGTTGCCGGTGACGTCGTAGAAATAGACGAACGGATTGTGGTCGAGCGAGTAGCCGGGTCCGTCGAAGAGAGGGAGGATGGTTCCGTCGCCGGGAAGATTCTCGGAGTAGGCCTTCCAGGAGATGCCCTTGTTCTTGAGGTAGGTCGTTAAATGGTCGGTTGTGCTCTGGCTGTGAGCGTTGCCGGGCAGCCAGGAGCCGTCGTTCAGGCCAAGGTCATCGCCGGCCTCCAGCGTGATGTAGTTGGGCAGGCTGGGGTGATTGAACGAGCGGTAATTCTCCGCGTGCGCGAAGCGCGGGAGCAGCGAATTGATGTAGGGCGCGTCCGAGTTGTCCGGGAACGTGCTCCAGTCGGTGTTCTCCATCATCACGATCCACACGGTCTGGATCGACCCAACGCCGGCAAGACTGCTGAGGCGATAAAAACGGCTCGAGAAGTTCGCCGCGTTGGTCTCGACGAAGGTGGTCTGGGAGACGCTGTTGGTGGCCAGCGCGGTCCAGTCGGCCAAATTGCTGGAGGTTTGGATCACGTAGCGCGAGCCGGGCGCGTTCGTAATGTGCAGATGAAGCGCGCCGTTGGTGTATTGGGCAGAATCGAACCGGACCTGCGCGTCACCCGCCAGGCTTGCTGCGCGCAGGCAAACCAGACTGACCAGCAGATCGATGCCGAAGGTTTTCGTTTTTGACATGTCATGAAATACTGCTTGGCAAACGCGTGGGGGGAAATGGGGTGAGTTTCTACCTGTTCGCGGAAAACAACGGCGGATGAACCATGCCGTAATCGGAACGGACATTGAAGGCACCGGCTTGTCTCCCTGTGCTGTTGTCAAGATCGCTCTCTTTCCAACTGGGAGGCGACGAGATAGCGGCGTTGGAAATTCTACCGTAAGACAGCTCGGAGTTCCCTTCCTCCGATTCAAATTCGCGATCTGCCATCTTCACCACATCATAGCCTCCTGACGGCACGCTTGGGCGGACGCGGGCAGTTTTACCGATTTGCTCGCCAAAAGGCGGCAGTTCAGAAATCGCAAAATCGAAAAAACCGCACTCGACAGCCAGTTGGAATCTCATACCCTTCACACGTCAGAAGTCTTTAAGAGGCGCCCGGAACTTGAAAAATTCGATGAGCAAAGTGCTGCGTCTTGGCGGTCTGACAGAGAACAGTTGGAGCGAGGAAAACGCCGGTCAATACTCGGCGCATGAGGTTTCGCGCAGAAACGCGAAGCATCGCACAGGGTTCCATTCCCTTCGCCCGCTCCATTTTGTCCGTAACTACATGCGCGTATAGAAGTGAAGTCGGTACATTTATGGGGCCGCAGAAAAAGAAAACTTCGAGCGCATCCGTTCAGTTCGAGAAGCACCAACCGGAGCGTCGGCGCGGAATCGGAGCCTATGTTTGCTGTGGCTGTTGCTGCTGCTGTTGCTGCTGCCTGCATTCGTTGGGGGGTTTGATCGGTGCCGCCGCAGCCACGTCAACAAGGAGATCGCCAACTGGAGGTTCGATCATTGGATGTTACTGGACTGTTCTCACCTCATTAACAGTAGCGATTTTCACTTGGGCGTGCGCCAGTGCGGCGGGATTCGGCATTATCAGCGCGCTGTTTTTTTTGCCCGCGGTTCAATTGGCTGCTTCGCTTGTAACATTTATTTGGGTGCTAACTCAGAGTGCGCATTCTCAGGATAAACAGGCCGGTCTGCAAACCCTTGGAAGAATTACCCTTTGGTCCTTTTTAGGGGCCCTGGCGGGAGGGTTTGCAATGATAATCGGCTTCTGGATGTTCAGTTGAGACGCATCCGGGACTTACTCATGAAAGACATTCCAGACTCACTGGCGCCGCCGCAGCCGACGCGCATGAAAATGCGGATTGTCATTCCCTTGATTTTTATCGCTGTGGTCAGCGCTCTCCTACTTTGGGGGATCGTTCGAGGCAATTGGAGTGATGCGCAGACACGCAACCCCGCCTCCGCTGCGGACGGCGTCATTGCCCAGCTTCTCCGAACCACCGAAGGGCGGAAACAAATGCACGCCGCAATCATCGTGACCGCTCCGCCCGAACGCGTCTGGAAGGTGGTGACTGATTATGACCACTTTTCAGACGTCTTCCCAAATATCAGCGCGTCGAAGGGCGTGCGCGACCCCGATGGACTCTGGCACCTCACGGGCGAGATTCGTTCATTTATTGGTCGCTGGCCTATGGACCTCCATGTGCGGCATGAAGAATCGGCGGCAAAATTCGCTGCTTCGTGGGATGAACCGCACGGCGCATGGAAAGTCAATCGCGGAAGTTGGG
Source organism: Verrucomicrobiota bacterium (assembly GCA_003218935.1). Lineage (GTDB taxonomy): Bacteria > Verrucomicrobiota > Verrucomicrobiia > Limisphaerales > AV2 > AV2. The sequence continues at coordinate 2,312 of QHPA01000062.1, read as the reverse complement.
TCGTCACGCATCATGGCGCCGGTGAAACGTTGTTGGAATACAATCTCGAATTAAGAGTCTCGCCATTCCCTGACTTTGTTGTCCGCGCCGTCTTGCTTGGGCAACTCAAACCAGTCATGAAAGCGGTGGCGAACCGGGTGGAGCGAGACCAACCACCTCGCTGATGAACGCAGAGATTGTCCCAAAACGGGTGCGATTCGCGTTTCCTTTTGCGATTTTGACGAAACCAGACACCGTCCGTCTCGTCGCTGGCGAAGAATTCCGATACACGCTTCGTTCGCTGTCTCTCGAGCAGTGGCTGCCGCAATTGTTGAGCAGCTTCGAGCGCGAGGTCGAATGGCGCCCCTTGCTCAACCAGCTTCCCTGCGAACGTCATCAGCAAGCGCTGGAAATCATCACCCGGCTCTACGGAGAGCGTGTCCTCATGGAAGGAACCGGGGAATACCCGCCCACACCGTCACCACTTCGCTGTGTTGTGGAAGGGAGCGGAAAACTGAGCGAGCGACTCCGCGGCGCCGTTCCTGCCGTTTTAAGGAGTGCTGGCCATGTCGCCGCCCTTTGCCAGGACACTCTCGATTACGCGGCCGCCCTCGATTTCAATCGGCGCTGCCGCAGGTCCGACGCGGCAGGGTGGCTTTGGATTTCGTGCGGACCTATGGGCCGCGGATTCGTCAGCTCCGTATTCCGGCCACACGCAGGGCCATGTCTCGGATGTTTGATCCGAAATTTTCAACGGCTTTCCCCTGCCCCCGAGATTTATGAACATCTAATAGAACACTCCTGTGCAGGCGGGGAAATCCCGCCGGTCCCCTTTCCCGCTCCCGCTCTCGATCTTCTTGCGGCACTGGCGCGCTGGAAGATCGAATCTTCGGCACAAACAGAGCCATCCGTAGGCGTGTATCGGCTGCATGTAGTAGAAACCGACACAATGGAGTGCACAACGCACAGGGTCTTTCGCGACCCCCATTGCCCTGACTGCTCTCCAAGATGAAATGACAGTCTCTAACATGAGTGACGTCTGGTATCAAAGCAGGTTTACGGGATTGTTCCGTGAATTCCAACAGGTGGCGCCGCGACCGTATGACCCGCAAGTTTCCATTTGTGCAGGGATCGTGCCTCGCTTGCATCCGGAGCAGACCAGCGTCTGGCACGTGGGAGGGTGCGGCTGGTCAGATGACGCTGCGGCGGCCGCCTGCGTGGGGGAAGGTATCGAGCGGCTTTTCGCCTACCCGACGGCCCAGGATGCCGCGATTGAAGCCAGTTACCAAAAGTGGCCGCTCGATGAACCAGCCATCGCTCCGGAAAGGTGGATGCTTTTTCACCCGCAACAATACGCCATTGACGATTTTCCTTTCGAGCCCCTGACAGGCCAGACTCTCTGCCGGTGGGTTTGCTTTCGCGAGGTGTCGAGCGGAGAACCACAATGGGTTCCAGAGGAATTCGCTTATCTTTGTCCGCGCACGGGTTGCAGTCACCGTTTTTGCCCCGCAACTTCGACGGGCCTCGCGGCAGGAACAGCCGGCCAACCTGTTGTGCTGCGAGCGTTGCAGGAAGTCATTGAACGCGACGCTTTGTTGGGCGCGTGGTGGGGGGCCTATCCTTTGGAAGAGTTTCCTCGGGAAACCGCGTGGGGTGCCGAGGAATCGCTTCGCCTGCAGCGGCCGAACTTGCGTTGGCGTTTCTTCAGAATCCAATCGCCCTTTAGTCATCATGTCACGATGGTCACTGTCGAGGGCGAAGATCGCGAAGGATTCTGCCATAGCATTGGCTCCGCCTGCCGCGAGTCGCGCCGCGCGAGTTGGAACAAAGCCACCTTGGAAGCCGTCCAAGGCCGCCACTATGTTCGCCACTTGCGACAGCAGGTTGCCGAGGTTTTGCGACCGCCACTGGAAACATTTTCCGACCACGCCGTCTATTACAGCTTTCATCGGGAAGAATTGGAGCGAACCGCGCTCAATCGCGCCGGCCTCGCCTCGGAAGGGACCGCACCTCCTGACGAAGGCCTCGCCGTCCTGTGTGAGCGACTTAGTAAATCGTCTCCCGTTTTGGTTCGCAATCTGACTTCACCGATGCTTGCCGGAAAAGGGCTGGACTGGCGGGTTGTAAAAGTCGCCGTGCCCGGGCTGCAACCGTTGCACGGGGACGATCGCTTTGCACATCTCGGTGGGCCGCTTTGGTTGCCCCGGTCGCTGGAAGAGTGGAGCGAAGCACCACCGCACCCATTTCCGTAATCCCAATGAACCGCGAATTCACACCGTTGCACGCGACGGAACTCGATGCCACCAACTTCCTGGAATGGCGACACCGGATTC
>QHPA01000314.1 GCA_003218935.1 Verrucomicrobiota bacterium | reverse complement strand
ACGTGACCGAACAAAAACACCCCCTTCACGTTCGAGGGGTCGGCATTGTAGTCGGCCTTGATCAAATTCTTCACACTGACGACCGAATCGCTGCGACCCACGTCATGGCGTAGGACCGTCCAGCCATCGCCCACGAGGTCCTGCTGCAAACGATTCAGCTCGCTGGCCAATTGCGCGGCGTAGGTCTGGTCAACGATCAGCACCACCTTGCCGCGGTTTTCGACCAGCGGCACGTTGATGCCGCTCTGGATGTAACCGTAGCCGTTGTAACCGCTGGCGTTCTTGACCACAGCGTATTCGTACGCCGTGCCGACAGCGACGCCGCTATCCACAAAACTCGTGGCACTGCCCGACAACGTCGTGCCCCCGGCCCAGGAAGTCGCCCCGGGCGCCTTCCGATAAACCGTGTAGCTGCTGGGCGTGCCGCTGGTGTCTTGCGGCCAACTCAGCATGATTTGAGGCGGCGAGGTCTGAACCGAGGCGCTGACCTCAACCGCGTAGTTCCAGGTGGCATCCAGCGCCTGAACGGGCAGTAGTTGCCGTACAAGGGCAATACAAGGAATGATAACCGCCCTGCGCCACGACCGGACGCGACCGAACGAAAAATTGGTCAAACAAAAACTTGAAACCACCGATGACAAAAAATGACCTGTGCGCATTGGAAAAATGGGTAAAGGGACGGGATTGACGGAGTTGAGGAACTACGTATCAACTTATCATGCTCCTCATCATAGTAGGAAAGCACCTACCCAAAAAATAGGGTAAACACCCTATGCCAACTTCTTAATTTGTAGGACAAACAAAAACGGCGGTCGCAATCGACCGCCGTTCGCCGGAGGGAGGCTGGATTGGTTCTGCTAGTTCAACACATTCACCGCGTAATTCACCAGGTAAAACCGGTGCTTGGACGCACCTGCAGTGTTGTCCTTCCACGACGTGATCGTGTTCGTGGCCGTGATATTGCCGCTCAAATCACTCCAAGTCGCATCGGTTAAGTCGTTCTTGTAGGTTATTCGATAGACTTTGCCCGGCGTACTGCTCCAAGTGATGGTGCTGCTCGTGCCGGTGATGCTGGTGATGGACACCGTCGGTGTGACTGTCGAGGTCGAGTTGCTGACGACGACGGAGAGGGTGGTTGCCGTGGTTTGATTGCCGGCCGCGTCCCGCGCCACGGCAGTCAAGGTGTGCGAGCCGTTGGCAAGCGTCGTCGTGTCCCAGTTCAGGCTGTAAGCCGCGCTGGTGCGTTCCGCGCCCAGGTTGGCGCCGTCGAGTTTGAACTGCACGCCCGCCACGCCAACGTTATCTGCGGCATTGGCCGAAACCGCCACCGCGGCGCCGGAAACCGTTGTTCCGTTCGACGGCGAGGCGATGGAGATAGTGGGAGGAGTGGAGTCGGGTGAAGGGCCACTGGAACTTGCCAGGACAATATGGTTCACTGAGACGGGAGCGATGGCCAGGGGACCACGGGCGGCAGGCAGAGTTACCGCTTTCGTCTGAATTGGCTCTGGCCCCGAAACACCCAGGGGATTGTTGTCACTGTAGCTGGCGCCCTTGATTTGCTTCCAACTGACAACGTTCCAATTTTCAAAGCCCGGGAGCGTCGCGCTATCGGTCAAGCTTTGGTTTACGACGAAGAGGTGAAGGTTACCCGTCGCAGCATCTTTGAAAACACGCACAACCGTCCAGGGAAATTGGACGGCTCGGCCCAAATTGTCGGTGATCGAACCCATACCGCTGGCGTAGCTATTGTCCAAATAATCGTAGCCGTAGAATTCCTGGGCCATTTGATAAACGTAGAACATCGGCGTGCGCGTGACATTGCCGTTCCTGATCTGGATGTCCGCCGTCGCGAAGCCTTCACCCAGGAGCGTCCAGCCCGAATCCCAGGTGATGTTCTGGCGCATGCCTTCGGCAAGCCACGTCGCCCAGTGCATGGCGCTACACATATCATTGTATAAGAACTGCGATGATATCTGCATGCCGTGTTCGCTAAAGCCGAGCTGCCAGCGATTCGGGTCGCCTACGCCCGCGCCCCCGAAATCGCGCAGTGCGTGGCGCGTGTCTTCCACGATCCAGAGGTTCTTCGTGTAGTCAGACTTCCAAGCAGATTTTGGAAGCCAGGAGCCTTGAAAGCCGGTCGGATTGATCGAAACCGGGTAGGTCCGCTTGTAATCTTCCGACACGCTCGAGAATTGGTAGTAGTGCTCGAGATCGATGAAGCTGAAATCGCTCTCGGTCACACTATTCATCATCGGCCAGAACCACTTCGCGGGGTCGGAATCGTCAACGATCCCCATGTCACGAACATGAAGGCCCAAGGCGACGTTCACGCCACGGTTGCGGATGGCGACGCGGAATTTTTCAGCTTGCGGGCCGTATGAAGCGCCGTCCGGACAAGCTTCGAGGTTGTAGGGCTCTTCGCCGATGATGACCGCCACCACAGGGTACGGATTCGTGTGGCCACGCCGAGCCCGGAGGTTCGCCCAGTTAAAACTCGCGGACTGTGCGAAGAAATCGAGCGTGATCGGGAGGTTCTGCCACTCGGCTTGAGGCCCAGCCGCGCCGAAGAAGTACTGCACCATCGCCGCGTAAAACTCCGCCGTCTGCCAGGTGTAGCCGAAACCGTCGCCCGAAGGATTGGCTGTGAGGTTGCGCGTGATGGGGATGTTGAGGATAAATTCCGCATTGCCTGTCGCGCCAAAAATGTTAAAGGCGTCCTCGATCGACGCTGGCGTGCCTTGGTCGGTGCCGTCCCAAGTGAACCAGGAATGCACCTCTTCTCGCGCATCCCACGAGTTGAGGTCGAAGCGGTAGCCGAAGCCGCGGCAATCACTCTTGATGTCAACGAGGACCGGTTTGGAGCATTGCAAGAGGTACGGAGCAGCTTGTTTGACGACCGCGCGGCTGTTCAGCCAGTAAACGCCGCCCAGGCGCGGCTTCCAGTTGTGCAGGACCGAGCCGATCCAGCTCGGGAGAGTGCCGGTGGAAGGCGCAGGCGCTGCCAGGGACACGCTGATCCCGGACGAGGTGGTTCGGTTGCCGGCCGCATCCCGAGCCATCGCGGTCAAGACATGGATGCCATTGCCAAGAGACGCTGTGTTTAACGTCGCGCTGTAGGGCGCGCCAGTGGCCTCGGCGCCAAGGTTCGCGCCGTCCAGTTTGAATTGCACACCCACCACGCCAACGTTGTCCGACGCATTGGCCGAGACGGTCACTGACGAACCGGACACCGTCGCGTTGTTCGCCGGCGCGGTAATCGACACCGTGGGGGGCGTCGTGTCCCCCGGCGGTGGTCCGCTGTTGCTGTCGAGGATCGTGAGGGTCACGCTGTTCGGCGTGCCCACGCTGTAGTTGGCGCTCGGCTGAATCGTCAGGGTCGCCGTTTCCGTCCCTTCGGCCAGGTTGTCGGCAACCGCTATGACTGTGACGGTAACCGAGCTGGAGCCGGCCGGAATGGTCCAGGAATCCGGCATGTCGCCTTGCACCTGACGACGATAATCCTCCCACT
>QHPA01000313.1 GCA_003218935.1 Verrucomicrobiota bacterium | reverse complement strand
AGGTTGAAGCTTGAACCGGCCGCCGCCGCCGTGGCACCGGCGAAAACGGCGGCCGAAATTGTGCCCGCCAGCGCCGCCGGAGCCGATTGCACCGCGCTTCCGGTCAGGGCGGTGGCCAGCGTCGCCGCTGATAACGTCACGCCGCGACCTGTGAGGTAGCGTCGCAGCCTTTCCAACGCGCGAGTGACGCGCTTGCGCGCCGCCTCTTCGCTCGTGCCCAGCGCATCACCGACCGCGCGCAGGTCTTTCCGCTCAAAGTAACGAAGCAAAACGGCGTCGCGGTCCTTGGCGCCGAGGCGGGCCACGGCCTCGTCGAGCACCGGACTGAGTTGCTCCCAATTCGCGTCGGTTCCAGTCGAGGGTTCTTGCATAACGACAGCCTCCCGTTCCCGGTTCAATCGACGACGCTCCGTGCGCACCGCCTTGGCCGCGGCATAGCGCGTGGCCTGAAATAGCCAGCCGGTCAGCACAGCACGGCCGGACAGCGCGCGGGCTTTCCGAGCGAGATCGGCGAACACCGTTTGCGTTACGTCTTGCGCGAGGTGCGTGTCGCCGGCCACCTGCCGCAACGCTGCGGTGTAAACCAGGTCGATGTGCCGTGCCACCAGTTCGCTGAAGGCACATTCAGAACCTTCTTCTGCGTAGCGGCGCAACAATTGAAGGTCGTCGTTCACTTTTGTTCACCTTATAGCACCCGTGAAAGTGAAAACCGGACAGGAAATCTCTCCTTTCGTTGGCGCCCTCCGGCGCGTCGACAGCGCGGTTGGGAACAGGTGGAATGGGCCCCCGTTTCTCCTACTGCACAGGAAACCCGTTGGTGTCCTCCGGGTTCAGAAAGAGCAGCTCTGCCTGATTCGGGCCTTGTCGCACCAGGGCCGCCGGATGGCCCGCCGCCAGTGCCAGCAGTTGCTCGTCGTCGATCTCCTTGAACGGGTCCATGATCGAACCGGTTTCGACCAGCACAAACGTCTTCGGCGACGAGGCGACGACAGCTACGCTGCCGGGTCTCGTCGTGATGATCATGGATGGCGGCAACGGTCGCGAACTCACCATGCGCAGCGCAGGCCGAATCACTTTGACCGGCAGTCCCCGGCAACAGCGTGCGCCAGACAACCAGCGCCATCGCCCCAAAAACTCCGACAACGGCGAGTCCGCGGCTCCAATGGTGCATCCGGCGCCGACGCCGCACGGCGCACAACGTGCCGTCCCGCAACGCGCGCTCGAAATCCGCCGGCGCGGCTTCGGCCAGCACGTCGTCGAGCAGAAGGCGATGTTCTGACTCAGTTTTCATTGACAACAAGAAGGTTAACCACGGATGGACACGGATAAACACGGATAAAAGAGATACTGACGGCGCCGTGCGTTTCCATGAACACGGCTGTCGCTCCACTCTCTGGAAATCCGTGTTCATCGGTGTTCATCCGTGGTTTATTTTTTTTCATAGTCTTGCTGGGAATCCACCGGCTTTGCCGGAGGTCACGACTTCGTCACTCAAGTTATCGCAGGCTTCACATGCTGGAACCACCAAACCGAGTTATCATTTATTTCGCGAGACGTTTGAAAACTGTAACCGGAATTGTAGCTCCCGCCAGAAACGCTGATCTGCTTCGAGGTTGCCCGCGACAAAGCTGCGAACAATTCCGCCACATTCACCGCTCACATCTTTAGCGGAGGTAGATGCAAATCAGCATCTTCGTCTGGAATAACCGCGTTGAGCGGCTTGCCCGACGCCTTTTCAATCGCCTCGACGAGCTGTCGAGGTGTGCCGCCGGGGAAGTTCAAATCGAATTGGACCAGGTTTGGATCCGGAGGAGCCACATTTTGAGTCGCAGCGGGTGTGCCTTGAGGCCGTTGCTGCGCTGGCTGCCCAAACACCTCTGTGGTCGCTAAAAGCACCGCACTCAAAAGTCTAATAAGGGTCTTTTTCATAGCTGATTTGTCATCAATTGACGGATTCCACTCTCGAACACGTCAGCCGCCGCCAAATCCTGCAAACATTCTCTGATTGCTCGGAACTTTGATGAAATGACCAGCGGAGTAGAACGCCTCCGCGGCGAGCATTGCAAATCCACCGGCCTGGCGTAGAACTTTACGTCGAATGTCGCCGCCAGCATGAGTATTTACCCGGAACACGCCACTGAACGCGACCGTTGGATTCTCGCGCGGCGCGGCGCGCGGAACAAACTCGATCCATTCAAACCCCATGCCTTCCTCGCCGAAGAAGAGCGCGCCGAGTCGGGTGAGATTGTTTCCGTGGCGACGATTTTTCTGACCAACCGCGAATGCCCGTGGCGCTGCGTGATGTGTGATTTGTGGAAGAGCACCCTGACGGAAACAGTGCCGCCTGGCGCGATTCCGGCACAAATTGATTATGCTCTGGCAGAGCTGTCGAAACAACGTAGCGCAGGCTTCCAGACTGCAAGTTCCGGCGACATCCGTGTCGCCGGTGACTGCCGCGAGTCGCGAGGATCGAGGGAGGTGCAGCCAGCAGTGGCTCCTCGGCAAATGAGTTTGAAGAGACACTCGCCCTCACCCCGGCCCTCTCTCCACTCTCCCACGGCCCTCACCCCTGACCCCTCTCCCATCCGATGGGAGAGGGGAACCGCAGGAGAGGGGGAAAGGTCCGCAGCCAGTTCGCCATTTTCATCCTCTCCGGCGCAACTCAAGGCAAGGATGCCAGCGCTACGCCAGATCAAACTGTACAACAGCGGCAGCTTCTTCGACCCGCGCGCCGTCCCGCCGGAAGACCACGAAGCGATTGCCCAACGCGTTGCTGCGTTTGATCGCGTGATTGTCGAGTGTCATCCGGCGCTGATTGGTGAATCGACGTTGAAATTTCGCGATTGGCTGGGAGGGACGGCTTGTAGCCGTCCCATTTCAGGCGAATTCATGGACGGCGCCACGCCGTCCCTCCCGGACGAAAAATTGGAAGTGGCGATGGGCCTGGAAACGGCGCATCCACAAGTGTTGGAGAAACTGAACAAACGGATGACGCTCGATCAGTTCCGTCGCGCCGCGGAATTTCTTCGCGAAAATGGCATCGCGCTGCGTGTGTTCATTTTAGTCAAGCCGCCGTTTCTCGATGAAACCGAAGCATTGCTCTGGGCCAGGCGCTCGATTGATTTTGCGTTCGATTGCGGTGCAACGGTGGCCTCGCTCATTCCAACTCGCTTCGGCAATGGCGCGCTCGAAATGCTGGCTGAGCGCGGGGAATTCTCACCACCGAAACTGGCAACTCTCGAAGCCGCGCTCGATTACGGCGTCGGACTGAACCGCGGACGCGTTTTTGCCGATTTGTGGGATCTGGAGACATTTTCGGACTGCGCAGAATGTTTCGAGCAACGGCGAACGCGGCTTCTTGAGATGAACCTGCGGCAGGTCGTCTTGCCGCGGGTGCCGTGTGTAAGCGGCTTTGGCCGGCCAAGTGGGACAGGCATCTGCGACAATGACTGACGAACTACCGAAGCCTGTCCCACCTCGAATGAACGTGGACTTTGACATCGCGGTCGTTGGCTCCGGTTTCGGCGGCTCGCTCATGGCCATGATTGCCAGACGACTTGGACGCTCGGTCATTTTGTTGGAGCGCGGCAGGCATCCGCGCTTTGTTATTGGCGAGTCCTCCACACCGCTGGCGAACCTTTTGCTGGAAGAATTGGCGCGACGCTACGAGTTGCCGCGGTTGCTGCCGCTGACAAAGTGGGGAACCTGGCAGAAGGTGTATCCGCACCTTGGCTGCGGTTTGAAGCGCGGGTTTACGTTTTATCATCATCAATTTGGCCAACCGTTCGCAGCGGATCCCAAACGTCGTGATCAACTGCTCGTGGCGGCCAGTCCGCGCGATGAAATTGCCGACACACACTGGTATCGCCCGGACTTCGAT
>QHPA01000312.1 GCA_003218935.1 Verrucomicrobiota bacterium | reverse complement strand
CCTACCGAAGTCAGGTTCATGGGTAGGGGAAAGCGTGAGGGCGAGCCTACTCGCTGACTGAATCGATACGCTAACGCCGGCAGAACGCGAGCCGCCGTTTTCGCCCATATCTCAACGGACTGTCACCGCAATCAACTCCTTCAATTTGGCCTGGGCTTTTCCACTATCGATCAATTCGGCCCCCAGTTCCCAACCCGCGACCAATGATTTGGTTTTCCCCGCGACGAACAGCGCCGCCGCCGCATTGAGCAACACGGCGTCGCGCTTCGGTCCGCGGTCTTCGCCGTCCAACAAGTTGCGGACGATCCGGGCATTTGTGGCGCGGTCGCTTCCCGCAAGGTCAGCCAGCGTTGCGGGCTGAATCGGAAAACCGTCGGGCGACATCACCGAAGTGGCGAATCCGCGATCCTGATAAAACTCAGCGATGCGGGTTTCGCCCAAAGTTGAAAGCTCGTCCAGAAACGCCGTCGAATTCGTCACGTCTGTCGCTGAATTCGAAACTTCTCCGCTGACGACCATGCCCCGCCGGACACCGAGCGACTGGAGCACGCGCGCGATCGGTTCGCATAGTTCGGCGCGCGGCACGCCGATGAGTTGCGCGCTGGGCCGAGCCGGGTTCAACAGGGGGCCGAGGAAATTGAAAATGGTGCGCCGGCCGCGTTTGGCGCAGAGGCTGCGCGCGGGCGCAATGTGTTTGAAGGCAGGATGATATTTCGGCGCGAAGAAAAACGCAAACTGATGGTCGCGCAGCGAGCGAGCGGCTTCGTCCGGCTCCAAATCAATTTTCAAGCCGAGCGCTTCCAGTACATCTGCGCTGCCGGCCTGCGAAGTAATGGCGCGGTTGCCATGTTTGGCCACCGTGACGCCTGCCGACGCGACAATAATCGAGACGGTCGTCGAAATGTTAAACGTGCCGAGACGATCGCCGCCGGTGCCGCAGACATCGAGGACTTCGCGCGCGCGCGTTGCGGGGTCGAGCGGCGGCTGGATGGATCTGTCGCGCAGTTCGCGCGCGAAGGCAGCAATCTCCCCGGTGGTCTCGCCTTTGCGCGCCAGCGCCGTGAGAAAATCCGCTTTCGTTTCGGTCGACATACGCTCGTCAATGAGCTGGCCGACGGCGGCGGTTACTTGTTCGTCCGACAATGCATGGCCGTGCGCGAGTTGTTCAACCAATTGTTGCAGCACCGTGCGAGTGTACTGGATGGCGGACCGTGGTGGGAAGATGGAAAACGGAGCGCTGACAAGCCGTCCGGTAGTGGCACAGTTTGGTGGGGCGAGGCTTCCCTTGAACCGACCGACCGCTGGCCCTCTCAATGCGGCTTCATTTCCGTTTGGACCCAACCCACTCCTCCACGTTACGCTCGAGAAGATCGAGTGGCACAGCGCCGTGCTTCAGCACCACATCGTGGAACTCGCGGAGATCGAATTTATCGCCCAACACCTGTTTGGCCCGCGCGCGCAGCTCCTTGATTTTCAGTTCGCCGATTTTGTAGGCCAGCGCCTGGCCCGGCCAGGCGATGTAGCGGTCCACTTCGTTGACGACGTCGAGTTCGGACTTCGCCGCGTTATCGAGGAAGAAATCAATCGCCTTTTGCCGGTCCCAGCGCATCGCGTGCATGCCGGTATCGACGACCAGCCGCACCGCGCGCCACATTTCGTAAGTGAGCTGGCCGAACTTTGAGTAAGGATCATCGTAAAGACCCATGTCCTCACCGAGCGATTCCGCATACAGCCCCCAGCCCTCGACAAACGCCGTGTATTCGCCATAGCGACGGAATTTCGGCAGCTCGCCCTGTTCATAGGCCAGCGCGATTTGCAGATGGTGACCTGGCACAGACTCGTGCAGCGACAGCGCCATCATCTCCCACTTCGGCCGTGTTTCCGGCTTGTAGAGATTCACGAAGTACGTCCCGGCGCGCGAGCCATCAGCGGCGGGCTGACGATAGTAGGCCGTCGTGGTGTCCGGCGCGATTTTATCGGGGATCGGCTCGACGCCGTACGGCATGCGCGGAAGCGTTCTGAAAATTTTGACCAGGTTCGGATCAATCCGCCTGGTCAGAGCCCGATAGGCTGTCAGCAATTCTTCCGGCGACTGGTAATAAAACTGCGGGTCGGCGCGGAGGAACTTGAAAAACTCCTGGCGCGTTCCTTTGAAGCCGACCTGGTCCATGACTGCCTGCATCTCGTCACGGATGCGTTTGACTTCGCGCAGGCCGATCTCGTGGATCTGCGGCGGGCTGAGTCTCGTGGTCGTGTATTTGCGGGCGAAAAAGGCATACATCGCATCGCCGTTCGGCAGTTGCCACGCCCCGACCTGCTCGAAGCACGCCGGCAAATACTCACCAACGAAAAAGTCTTTCATCCGGCGATATGCGGGGATGACATCCGCGGCGATAGCTTCGTTGGCCGCCTTGGCCAATCGCTTGCGGTCTGCGTCCGGAACCGGCGCTGCGAAATTTTGGAACGGTTTGTAAAACGGGCTCTTTTCGGGCGCCGCCACGATTTGGTTGTCAATCTGCCTTGGGACACGCTGCATGACGATTTTCGGCTGCACGATCCGTTCGCGAATGCCCTCGCGCATCAGCGCAATCGTCTGGTCCAGATAGGCCGGAAACGACCGCAGCCGCGCGATCCAGTCCTCGTAGTCCTTCACCGTCTCGAAGCGGAGCGCGTCGGCCAGTTCGTCGGCGGTTTGAATGCCTTCGCGCTGATTGAGCGGCGCGAGATACCAGTGATAGGCATACTCCTTGGTGGCGGTCTCGTAGTGCTTCTGGAACAGGTCATAATTGAGCTGGTCCTTCGGCGACAGCTTGCGGCGTTCGATTTTTTTCAAGCGCGCCAGAACATCGTTGTCGTGTTCGTGGCGCTTCTCGATGGCGGCGAGGCTCGCGTCCTCCCAGCGGTCGTTCCAGCGACGGTCGCCCAACTGCGATGCCCAGGTCGGATTTTGTTCCAGCGTGTAGTCCCATTCGGCGTCGAACAGGGCCTGAAGCGCTTTCGTGGCCTGATTCGCCGAACTGTCCCGCGCCGTCATCTGCAGCGAAATCAGGAGCAGCAAAACAATCAGCGCGGCAAGTTGACTCGAGAACCGGGGCTTCGTCATGGCTCGGGATTGTAGTTTGCGTTCGCCAGCGTGGCAATCCGCCCGTTTCCGGGGCGCGGACGGTCCCCAACCTCAGCGGCCGCGAACCATAAACTTCGTAGCAGCCGACCTAAGGAGGCTCCAACTTCCTTCGCGCGAAATAGAATGAGCCTCCTTACGCCGGCTGCTACGGTTCATGGCCCAAACTCACGGAGGTGTTCCCTCTCCATGAACGGTCGCCGGAACGCGGACAGCCTCGGCCGCACGAACAGTTCGCCCCGAACTCGCAGGCCGCAGCTTGCGCCACTGGCGTCTGACTCCGTGATTGATGAAGCTGACCCGATTGTGTTCAATTCGCGCGGGTATGTATTCTCCGACGAAGGACGAGTTCGTGAAGCTGGCGGCGCAAGG
>QHPA01000311.1 GCA_003218935.1 Verrucomicrobiota bacterium | reverse complement strand
GGCGACGTCGTGGCCGTGCACGGCCTTGGCGGACTGGGACACCTCGGAGTTCAGTACGCGCGGCAAATGGGATTCGTGACGGTGGCTCTTGGGCGAGGAAGGGACAAGGAACCACTGGCAAGGAGCCTGGGAGCGCATCATTACATTGATTCGGGCGCTGATGAGGCAGCGGCGGAATTGCAAAGGCTGGGCGGCGCGCGCGTGATTCTGGCGACGGCGCCGAACGCAAAAGCGATTGCCGCGCTCGTGGATGGATTGTCGGTGGACGGCAAACTCCTGATTCCGGCCGCACCGGCAGAACCACTAGGTCTGAGCGTGTTGCCACTAATCATGGGAAGACGATCAGTGGCTGGCTGGTATTCCGGGACGGCAATGGATTCCCAGGAGACGCTGAAATTCAGTGTGCTTTCCGGCGTGCATCCCATGAATGAAGTGTTCCCACTGGAACGGGTCGCTGAGGCTTACGAGCGCATGATAAGCGGCAAAGCCAGATTTCGCGTCGTGCTCACCATCTCGGAATAAGTCCTTTGACTGAGAGCTCCAATCAAGTTTCAGTGATCCAACGAACGCGGTCGTGCCAACCACGGTCGTTAACAACAAAAGACATAGAAAGGAAAAAGCAAGATGAACCAATACCACAAACTCTACACGCCGGCAGATTCCGCCATCGTGTTCATTGACCAACAGCCGCAAATGACCTTCGGCATGGCCAGCGGCGACCGCGCCACCATGATCAACAACGTCACGCTCCTGGCGCGCGTGGCGAAGGAATTCAATGTGCCCGCCGTGCTCACGGCCGTCGAGACGGAGAGCTTCAGCGGCTATATCTGGCCGCAGTTGCTCGATATTTTTCCCGGCCAGCCCATCGTCGAACGCAGCTCCATGAACTCATGGGACGATCCGGGTTTTCGCAAGGCCATCGAAGCCACGGGCCGCAAGAATATCCTCATGACCGGCCTGTGGACAGAAGTTTGCATCACATGGCCGACGATTGAAATGCTCGGCGCGGGCTACAACATCTACGTAGTCGAGGATTGCTGCGGGGCTACATCGCCAGCGGCGCAGGAAGCGGCGCTCTCGCGCATGGTGCAGGCTGGCGCGGTGCGGTTGACCACTATTGGGGCTTTGCTCGAATGGCAGCGCGATTGGGCCAAACGGGAACATTACGACGCGCTCATGGGAATTCTAAAGCAACAGGGCGGCGCATACGGCGTCGGCGTGGAATACGCCTACACGATGGTTCATCACGCTCCGCAATCGGCGCAGAAGCCGCAGGTCGTGCCCAAGAAGGTCGCGGGCGACGGGCACGGCCGTGGTGTCACACCCGTGGCGACACCAGCGAATCGCTAAGTTCCAAACGGCGCTGCACGAAATCGTGCAGCGCCCGCTCAAAAATTCCGCCCAGCCTTCACCGTGCGCGACATGCAAACTGTGACTGAAGTGGATTGACTGGCGATTGAAGGACAAAACGAAGGACTAAACGTATGATTACTCAACGAACATCATCCAGACGCAACTTTTTTGCCGGTACAGCGGGCGTCGCCCTGTTGGTGCTGGCCTGCTCCTCACTTTCGGCGACGGCGGGCAAAGTTCCCGCCGACTTCACCGAATACACCGCTGAGGTGAATGGCGTTCGACTGCACTACTTCATCGGCGGCAAAGGCAGCCCGGTGGTTCTGCTGCACGGTTATGCCGAGACCAGCCATATGTGGTTTCCGATCATGCCGCTGCTCGCTGAGCAGCACACAGTCATTGTTCCCGACCTTCGCGGAGCGGGCGATTCATCCAAGCCGGAGTCCGGCTATGATAAGAAGAACATGGCCCTGGACATCCACGAGCTCACATCGTTGCTGGGATTCAAGAGCGTAAGCATCGTCGGTCACGACATCGGGTTGATGGTGGCATACGCTTACGCCGCGCAATTTTCACAAGCGACCGAGCGCCTGGTGCTGATGGACGCGTTCCTGCCGGGCGTCGGCGACTGGAAGAATGTCTGGCTCATGCGCGACTTGTGGCACTTCCACTTTTACGGCGAAGTGCCACTGGCGCTGGTCAAGGGACGCGAGCGAACTTACTTCGAGCATTTCTGGAATGACTTCGCCGCCAATCCGAAACACTCAATATCCGAGGTGGACCGTCGCTTTTATGCGAAAGCCTACGCGCAGCCCGGCGGCATGCGCGCCGGTTTTGAATACTTTCGCAACTTCGAACGCGACGCAAAGGACTTCGCCGAGTTGAGCGCCTGGCCACTTTCCATGCCGGTGCTCGTGCTTACCGGCGAAAAAGCCAGCGGCAATTTCCTCATCGAACAAACCCGGTTGGTGGCAACCAATGTCCAAGGCCAGATTGTCATTGGCTCAGGTCATTGGCTGATGGAAGAAGCGCCCGACAAGGTGATTCCGGCGCTGACAACTTTCCTCAACGCTGAACCATGAGTCAGCCACAGGTTGTTTCAATGAAGGCATACCACTATAAAACACGAGGTCGCTGATGCCCATTCACATCGCCATCACCCGTCGCGTGCGGCCCGGCTGCGAAGCGGAGTTTCAACAGGCGCTTCGCGAATTCTTTCAAACCTCGTTCAGCCACGGCGGCGTGTTGGGGGCGTATATGCTCGTGCCACCGCCAGGATCGGAGTCGCGCGAATTCGGTATTCTACGAACGTTTCACGGCGGGAAAGAGCGTGATGCCTTCTATGAATCGCCGATGTTCAAGTCATGGGAGGAACGGGCCAGAACGCTGACCGAAGGCGAGCCGGTGTACCGCCAACTGCACGGACTCGAAGCGTGGTTTCGTTCTCCGCAAAATCCGCCGCCACGATGGAAGATGGCGGTCGCCACTTTTCTGGGAGTCTTTCCCGTCGCGATGATCCTGAACCTGACGCTCGGTGCGGCGATTCGGCCCTGGAATTTCATCCTCGGCAACGCCGTCTTCAACGGGTGTGTGGTGTTACTTTTGACCTGGGTGGTGATGCCTCTGATCACGCGCGCTCTTCATGGCTGGTTGTATCGCCAATGAACCAGGGGCCGACAATCATGCGAGTGTGTGTTGAACCAATTCGAAAGCCGCGCGTGGTTTTGAATGGTTTAGAACGTCGCCGGTTGCGGCAGACTGAAGGCTGCGTTCCGAATCCCATCGGGATTCCGTCTCTCAGCCCAGGGTTGTCCCGCAAGGCGGGAAGCTACCCTGGGTCAATCGTCACAGGAATTTCCAACCCCAACGGGGTTGTGTCCTCCGCTTTACGACGATTTGCCACAACCCCGTTGGAGTTGCACCACCAATCGAACCGTCCTCCCAGGGTAGTCGCTCCGCTCCAACCCTGGGCTGAAAGCCGTAGCCCCTTTGGGGCAAATAGCGTTGCCGCTCGGTATTTCGTTTCCAACCCATGCGAACTATGAGCTCATCGACCCAAGCCGACTTGATTCTTCACAACGGACGAATTACCACGCTCGATCCGGAACATCCCGAAGCAACAAACCTCGCGGTTAAAGATGGCCGCATCGTTGGCGTGGACGACGCTGAGGAATACGGGCGTGGACCGAGCACCAGGGTCATTGACCTCAAAGGTCGGCGCGTTATTCCCGGTCTGAACGATTCGCATCTGCACGTCATTCGCGGCGGCCTCAACTACAACATGGAGCTTCGCTGGGATGGTGTGCCCTCACTCGCCGACGCGCTGCGCATGTTGAAGCAGCAGGCACAACGCACGCCGCCTGGCCAGTGGGTGCGCGTGGTTGGCGGTTGGAGCGAATTTCAATTTGCCGAGCGCCGGATGCCGACGCTGGACGAAATCAACGACGCCGCGCCGGATACGCCGGTCTTC
>QHPA01000310.1 GCA_003218935.1 Verrucomicrobiota bacterium | reverse complement strand
GGTCGGGTGGTCCAACGACACGCGCTTTACCTGGGCGAGATCAACGACAGCCAGCAACAGGCTTGGCGCAAAACCATCGAGATTTTTGAGGAGGGGCGGGCGAGCCCGCGCACGGTGGCGTTGTTTCCCGAGGATCGGTGCGCAGTGGTGGCCGATCCGGACATCGTGCGGATTCGGCTCTGACCTCGACGTATTTTTTTCCATTGACACAAAATAGCAGTCCGTTATCGCTGGCCGGCATGGCTCAAAAATACGGGTGGAGGTGCAGGAGCGATTTATCACGTGATGAATCGGGCAGATCGGCGGGGTTGGTGTTGACGGGACAAAGCGTTTCGCAAGGAATTTCTGTGAGGACCGACAGGTCTTCTTTCCTGTCACTTTTCGCATAATCTTTGTCGCCAAAGAAAAGGGTTGCCCCAAAGCGCAGGCTGGTTACAACTTGGAAATCAGCCTTTCGACTTTGGCGAACGCTATGCCTATGCAAACGAACCATGCATTTTCTCAACGCCGCCGATTCTCCCAATGCTTCGCCCGGCTGGCCCTCCAGCGTCTGCTGTTGTCCGTTTGCGTGCTGACTCTGGGCTACGGCGCTGCCATTGCCCAGAGCACCTTTATCGCCTACGCCGTCCCGACAAACACGCTCGGCAACCAAACCGGTCTCAATGCCGAGCCCATCGGGATGGACTTCGACGTGGCCAACGAGATCATCGTGACGCGGCTGGGCGTGTTCGACGCTGGTTCGGACGGTTTCGCCGAGGGGACCATTCTGACAGCCCGGTTGTGGGACCGGTCCCAGAGCCCGCCCGTACAACTCGTGTCGATCGATTTCCCCGCGAACAACCCCGGCGAGCTTGTTGGCGGCAGTCGATTCAAGCCGCTGGGCACGCCGATCCACCTGGTTGCCGGATTTCAGGGAACCATTTCAGCAGACGGTTGGACCGATGCCGATACGATCAACAATTCATTCGGGGTTGTCGCAAACGTCGTTTGGACCTTGAATGATGGCAACGGATCAATCCTGTTCGTGGGCTCAAGCCGATTCGGAGGAGCACCGGGCGATTATCCGGGGACGGCAGATAGCGGGCCGGCGGCACGCTTCGCCTCGGCCACCTTCGAGTATCAGACCACACCGCCTGTTTTGCCGGGAAAACCGAATGTTTCGGTCCGTAACGGAGATAAGCAGGTTGTTTTGTCCTGGCTGGCAGTTACCGTTCCCGCTCCTGCCGCCAAATACCGCGTCAGTCGCGGCGGCGGGGCGGCGGGACCATTCACGCAAGTCGCCGAAATTACGGAGACCACCTATACCGACACGAATGTGATAAACGGAACAACTTACTTTTACACCGTCGAAGGCATCACCGCTGGCGATAAAATTGGGCCGCCCTCAGATGCAAAGGCTGGGACACCCTATGTACTAGCCGCCAATCATGTCATCGCCTACTTCACACCGGGCAATACTGTCGGCAACCAGGCATTTGGCGGCTCGCTTGGGTTTGATTTCGATGTCCAGAACCCGATCAATGTGACTCGCCTTGGTGTGTTCGACAGCAAATCCGACGGACTCAAACTGCCGCTGACTGCGCGCATTTACAATCGCGATACCCAGGAGGAAATTGCCGCAGCATCGTTCACTCCGGACGATCCAGGCGTGTTGATTGAAGGGATGCGCTTTCGGGATGTTTCGCCGGCTGTACATCTTGATATCGGTTTCCACGGAGTGATGGAGGCCGACGGTTATGGCCCTGAGGAGCCTGAACTCAATTCGGGCGGTGATCCGCAGGCCATCGTCTGGACTCTGAACGACGGCAATGGCTCCCTCCAATTTGTAGGCAGCAGTCGCAACGCGGCTTTTCCCGGCACTTTCCCCGATACGCTTGATGCGGGTCCGGCAGCGCGCTATGCGGCGGGCACATTCGAGTTTGAAACGCTGCCGCCTGAGGTTCCAGGCAGGCCTCAGGTTTCGGTCGTTCAGCCGTTTGAGGATGGCAAAGTCACGCTGAATTGGCCGGCTATCACGAATCCGTTGCCTGCCGCCAAATACGAAGTGGAGCGCACCGGGCCTGACGGCCAGGCTGCGAAAATCGGTGAGACAACCGATTTAACGTATCTGGACACTGCGGTGAAGAATGGCAGCAATTATTGTTACCGGGTCCGCGCCGTGGCCGCTGGCGGTCAGCTTAGTCAGTATTCATCCCAAGTATGCGCCACGCCCAATCCGCGAATGGCGGGTGTCGCCTATATCGTTCCGGCTGGCCTGGCGGGTAATCAGGCCCTCGCCGGTGGCGCGGTTGGCATGGACTTCGACGTGGCGCACCCGATCAAAGTCACCAAACTTGGCGTTTTTGATGATAGCAGCGACGGTCTCACCATGACGCTCAGCGCGGTGCTTTACGATCGGGCGGCGCGGAAACCGTTGGCGACCCTCGAGTTCACGACCGTCAATCAGGGCGAACTGGTCGATGGCAGCCGCTTCTTGCCGCTCGGGGAACCGCTGGTACTCGACGATGGTTTCCAGGGGAGTATTGTGATCTGGTATTCCAATGGCACCACTGAGCGGCTCTTTAACACGTTTGGCAAGCCAGACCCAACCATCGCCGACCTGCGAGTCTTCGATGGCGGCTCGCTCCTCTTCGTCGGCGCCGGCCGTTACGGCTCTGCCGGGCAGTTCCCAGGGACGGTCGATACCGGTCCAGTCAACCGCTACGCTGGCGCAACGTTCGCGTTCGAGCCTGTCACAGTGGTCGAACGGCCGATAATCCAATTTGTCCGGAACGGGGACAAACTGAAGCTGACCTGGACCGGCGGGGGAGTCCTGGAAACGGTGGGAATTTTGGGTGGAACGTGGCAAAACGTTGCCGGCGCGGCGTCCGGAGTCGAGCTCGCCATCAGTTCAGGCGGCTCCGCCTTTTTCCGCATACACCAGTAGGATCGGAACCGACATGAAACCTGCTTCGTCGTCTCAAGCGCGCGCCGCAGCAGGGTGCCGTCGCGGCAGCGCTTTCACCTTGATCGAGCTATTGGTGGTGATTGCGATCATCGCTATTCTCGCAGGAATGCTGCTCCCGGCACTGGCCGGAGCGAAATCAAAGTCCTATCAGGCTTATTGTCTCAATAATGAACGGCAGATCGGTCTGGCTATTGCAATGTATGCCTCCGATTACAATGACCGCTTTCCCCTATGCAAAAACTGGGGGCGGGCCTGGGGAAATGCCGTGGCGATCAGGAAAGACGATATGTGGATGCCGGAGCTGCTCGAGCCGTACCTCATCAAAAATTACGCCCGCCCGACAAACTACACCGCCAAAACGGTCAAGGAACCTCCCCGAAGCACGTTCACTTGTCCTTCAGGAATTCGGACGTGGGAGCCCAACGCGGGCTGGACCGGGCAGTTCGCCATAATGAACGATCATGTCAGTTACGTCTGGATGCACGTTTACTGGCGGACTAACGCGACGCACGAACTCAACAAGCCGGTAAGCGGCAGGCCAACGGGACAGGTAGTGAATCCCTCGCGCGCTGTTCTCGTCTGGGATATGCCGTACTGGCGGCGCGAACACGCTGCGCATCCCAAGGGCATCAACCTCCTTTTCGTCGATGCGCATTCCGCTTTTAATGCGCTCGATCCAAAGGAATACGATTGGTACTTCAACCACAGCCGGCAGGGTTGGGATGAGCCTTAGTGGTCTCATTCATATTCTGTCTTGCAAGAGTCCCAATGCCCAAACCGGTCGTCAGGAATGTTCGCGCCTTGCGGATAGATCAAATAAACCGTGTTCTGCGAGCGCGCCCAGGCTTTCACAAGATTTTCCCGCGGATAGACATGCCGGATTTGCTGCCGCGTTCCAGGATCGTTGACGATGACATCCCCTTTTTCGGTGAAACCAACGCAGACCACGAGGTGGCCATCCGGGCCGTCGCGCGCCAGCTCAGACACATCGCTGAAGCGACTGACGTAAGCGCGCATCCCGGAAAAGGAGCCGGCGTAAGCCATGTTGAACGGCCAGTTGCCTGTGCCGGGCCAGTTCGGGTCAAAGACCTCTTTGGCCACTTCGGGCACGGCCTGATTCAGTTCCGGGCGATTTGATTTGTTCGCCCAGTACGCCAGCATCATCGATGTGCTCGTGGGACTGCACCACGACTGTTCGCCTTCGGGAAAGTCCAGTTGCGATCGTTCCGGCACGGCAATGGACTTTCCCCACGCCGTGCGGTTTGGTGGCAGCACCGGCGCCTCGTACTTCTTGTCCGCGAACGAAAGCCCCAGGAATTTTAGAGGCGGCGTCGGGACGTTCCCGGCGCCGCTCAAAATCAGTCTTATCCGGACACGGTCGCACGGGGCTTTCAGCGCCAGCGTGTCGGTCAAAACTTCAGCGTCGTTGTCTTTTTGATCTTTAACGCTCATGCGGCGTCGATCTTCCGCGGTGCCCGACCAGATTCCCATCGTGTAGAATCTGGTCGAATGCGCGGGATAAATCGCGCGTGTCTCAATTTTGAGGACGACGCCTTTGGGCAGGTCCGCGTTCCAAGAGACGACCAATTCATCCCACTTGATTTGCGTAGCAATTCCTGGTGAAACAAACGCGCTTTCGTCCGGCGACTCGCCTCTGCCATTTGTGAATGCGGAGAAGTTGGTAAAGCCGATGAATTGCCGTCCATAGTGCGGCGAGTCGGCCAAGGTCAGCCGTGACCCAAGGAAAAGGAAGATGAATAAAGAGGAGGAGAAGTTGAGTGTCATATTCACAACAAACGGGCGGCCGCCGAACCTCACCGTGGCGGCGGAACGTGCAGCAAGGCGAATAGCCAGGTCAAAGCCACGAGACCCGTCAAAAGCGCTCCGCAAACGGCGTTGGCAGCCGGGCCCAACAGTTGTTTCTGCGGGATCAATGTCATCGCAGCGCCGAGAATCAACCCGCAACCAAAACCGCCAAGATGAGCCACGACGTCGCTGGCCGGGTCGAGCCCAAGCAGTGTGAACAGCATGACCCCACCGAAAATGCCGCCGGTGATGTATCTCCAGGACCTGGCGTTGTTGAGCCGGAGAGAAAGCGATTGCATGGTCAGAAGGCCGAGTCCACCCATGACCATGCCGGAAGCGCCAAGACCAGGACCTTGGTGTGCGTGGAAAAACAGACCGGCAACATTTCCTCCGACGCCGGCCAGATAGGCCGCCAACAACGCGCAGGCGGGACCGTAACGGCCCATCGCCAACCCGAGCACCGGAAATCCAATGGCCACGTTCGCCATGAGGTGGGCCAGGTCGAAATGGAGCATCGTCGCGGTAAAAAGTCGCCACCATGCCCCGCTTGCCACAGCGCTTCCTTCCATAACGCCGACGGACTTCAAGTGCGATCCCGAAACGTCGTTCCACCAATGAAACAGCGCGAGCAGCAGGCACCACGCGACTGCGCCCCAGTGGAAAGTAACTTGCGGCCAGGACATCTTTTGCCGCCAGTGCCAGCCACGGTTTTCGAGTTGGTACTGGCGTAAGGTTGCCAGCGCGCGGGAGTGATCCTGGGGTTCGACCAAAAGCGTCCAACCGCTTTCGGATTGCGCAACGACGGACTCGATTCCCTGGCTGAGCAGCACCAGACTCCAGTCCATGGCCTGCCGTCGATGGCGCGCCCGGACGACCAGGTGGGTGGATTCCGCGCTTGTCATGCGAAGCCGATTCTGCTATTTACTGCAACAACATCTGCTGTTTTCGATTGAAAATAGGTCTTGGCGCGCAATTGGCAATGTCCGATTGGCAACGCCGCTGTATTTTCTCCCTTGGATCCCCGAACCGCCCGCCCTTCTCATTCCAACGGCTGGAACCGATTATGCTTTGAATTATTGCGACGTGGAAACGCGTCGAAGCTTTTGCCAGGAACGCGTGGTTGGCCGCGTTAGAGTGTCTTAATAATGGCGAAGATGCGAGTATGAATGTGATTCAACCCAACTGCCGGATTCAGTTCACGGCTGAAGACGTTGAGTTCATCGTCTCGGTGCTCGGTTCCAAAGCCGGGGCGATGGAGACTTTGACGCGGCTGCTGGCGGACGAGGAGGCGCGCGACCTGATTCTGGACGACGAAGCGTTGTTCCGGGCGGTTCTGGAGCAACGCGCCTGCCTCCGGGTCTCGATTCATGCTGGCGGATTATTCGCGGGCCGAAAACCTGCGTTGTGTTTTGCCGGGCAAGCCGGAATCACTCGATTACTTTTTCGAGATGGTGGCGGCGTTGCAAACCGCTGACGATCACATCTGTTTTTACATTCGGACGCATATCGGCAACCATTCACTTTTCCTGTCCGGCGTTTTCCCGGAACGCATCCGTTACCGGGCCGAATACAAAGGCGCGCCGGATCTGAAATATTACGAGGAACTGGGCCGCGCCAACTTCCGCGTCGCGAGCGACCATCGCCTGGCGCGCCAGTACGACCTCGCGCCGGTTTTCGACATGCTCGCAGAACGTTTTCGGGCAACGCGCCTGGCGTTGAACGATCTGACCGACCGTTTGCTGTCGCTGGGCGACACAAATCGCTCGGTCGATGCGCTGCTTCAGCAGTTCAGAGGTGCTGGGGCGGGGTAACACGCAAATGTCGGCAGCATCCCTTCAAATGGTTGGCGGATTTTGATGAGCACAAGGTTTAATCACCGAGATCATGGAACCAACAGCCTGGCAAAATCCGAGAACCGATTTGGAGATCGGCAGCGTGGATTTCGTTTCTTCGATGACCGATTGCGGACCGTTCCTGGCGGCGATCACCGCAGAATGATTTTAGCTAGCTCCCGGCAAGCAAGCCACTGCGGACGACTATTTCCCGAGTTTGTTCTGCGGTTTGATGGACGACTGCATGCCATCCGCGCGCGGCGCCGGCGGCGACGTTTTCAGGGCGGTCATCAAGGTAAAAAATTTCCTCGCCCCGGTGCTGCGTTTGTTGCTCCACCACCTGGTAAAGTTTCGCGTCCGGCTTCATCGCGCCGTGCTCGTAGGATAAAATGTAGCCGTTGAACTGGCTGAAGAACGGAAAGCGGCTGCGAATGTGGCTGATCGCCAGTTCGTTGGTGTTCGAGAAGATGTAGCTCGGGATGCCGCGCTGGCGCAGCTCAGCGTTCAGTTTTACCATCGGCTCGATCGTGGTGAAAATGTCGGAAAAGAATTCGCTGAACTCTTCGATGGTTC
>QHPA01000309.1 GCA_003218935.1 Verrucomicrobiota bacterium | reverse complement strand
AGAGCCGCTGGCGACAAGGTCGATCGGAGTGGGTTAATGAAGATTCAACAACCTCGAGGAGCTTCTGCTTTTACGCTGACTGAACTTCTGGTTGTTATCGCCATCATTGCAATTCTCGCCGCGCTTTTACTTCCGGCAATTAATCGAGCCAAAGGAAGAGCTCAACGAATCCAATGCGTCAATAATTTGCGTCAACTGGGCGTCGGCTTGAGCGTGTTCCTGGCGAACAATCACGGTTATCCTTCGATGAGCGCGCCTGCGAATGACGACTATCCCGGAACTTGGATTGGTCAACTGGCGCATGAAGGACTTGGGGTTTCCCAACTCGACAGAAATTATCTTACAACGGGTATATGGCGCTGTCCGTCAGCTAAATGGAACAGCAGACTGGTGGATTACATACCCTGTTACTACAGCTACAATACTTACGGAGTTCTCAGGGTAGGAAACAGGACCAACGCGCTTGGCCTTCTCGGTCACTACTCGGAAAGTTCGCACACATTTACTCGCATCACTGAATCGGAGGTGACGAATCCAACCGACCTGATGGCGATCGGCGATAGTTTTGATGCCGGTGTGGATTTCATGCGTTTCGATTTGGCTGGTTTAGAGAGATATGGCAACACACTGTCCCGCCATCAAGGTAGAGCCAATGTGCTGTTTTGCGACGGACACGTCGAATCGTCCACGCTGAAATATCTTTTTGAAGACACCAGCGACGCCGCATTGAGCCGGTGGAATCGCGATCATCAACCGCATCGGGAGGAGCTGAAGCAATGAATCGCTTAATGGTTGCAAAATTGCGGTGGTGCAAAAGTTGCCTTGATTTCCTTCGCGCGCAGTCTTTTCCTCTTTCTGCCGGGACAATTCTTGAAATCGTAAATCGCAAATCGTAATTCGTAAATCCGACCATGGCCGACAAAAACATTACCCCGCCTGTTGGCGGCAAAATCATCAACCAAAACGGCAAACTGAACGTGCCGGACAATCCGATCCTCCCCTTCATTCGCGGCGACGGCACCGGGCCGGACATCTGGGCCGCGAGCCAGCGCGTGTTCGACGCCGCGGTGCTGAAAGCCTACGGCGGCAAACGCAAGGTCGCCTGGTTCGAGGTGTTCGCCGGCGAAACCGCGTTCAAGAAACTCAACAACTGGCTGCCGGACGACACCGTCGAGGCGTTCAAGGAATTTCTCGTCGGCATCAAAGGCCCGCTCACCACGCCGGTCGGCGGCGGCATCCGCTCGCTCAACGTCGCGTTGCGCCAGATGCTCGACCTCTACGTCTGCCTGCGCCCGGTGCAGTACTTCACCGGTGTGCCCTCGCCCGTGAAGCATCCGGAGAAAGTGGACATGGTCATCTTCCGCGAGAACACCGAGGACATTTACGCCGGCATCGAGCACGCCGGCGGCACGCCCGAGGCGCAGAAAATTCTGGACTTCATGGCGAAGGAGTTTCCGAAGGATTTTAACAAAGTGCGTTTCGGCACGAAGCAGAAAGCCGAGGAGTTCTGGAAGGCAGTCGGCGCAAAAGATTTTCCCAGCGACGTGCGCGTCGGCATCGGCATCAAGCCGGTGAGCTACAGCGGCAGCGTGCGGCTGATTCACAGCGCGATTTCATACGCCATCAAATTCAAGCGCAAAAGCGTGACGCTCGTCCACAAGGGGAACATCATGAAATTCACCGAAGGCGCGTTCCGCGACTGGGGCTATCAGGTCGCGAAGCAGTACTTCGGCGCGCTGGAAATCGACGGCGGGCCGTGGTGCAAAATCCCCGAAGGCAAGCCGGGCGCCGGCATCGTCATCAAGGACGCCATCGCCGACATCACGCTACAGCAAGTGCTCACGCGGCCTGAAGATTTCGATGTTATTGCCACGCTGAATTTGAACGGCGATTACCTCAGCGACGCGCTCGCGGCGCAAGTAGGAGGCATCGGCATCGCGCCGGGCGGCAATATCAACTACATCTCGGGCCACGCGATCTTTGAAGCCACGCACGGCACCGCGCCGAAATACGCGAACCAGGACAAGGTGAACCCCGGCAGCGTTGTGCTCAGCGGGGAAATGATGTTCCGCTACCTGGGCTGGACCGAGGTCGCCGATCGCATCATCAAGGGTTTAAACGGCGCGATTGCGTCGAGGCGCGTCACTTACGACTTCGCGCGTTTGATGGACGGCGCCAAAGAAATCAAGTGTTCGGAGTTCGGCGATAACATCATTGCGCACCTGTAGTCGCGTAGCCGCCGACGTCAGGAGGCTCATTCTATTTCGAGAAAAGGAAGTTGGAGCCTCCTTACGTCGGCTGCTACGGGTTCATGGCCCCCATGCGCGTCCGGTAGTGGTACAGTTTGGTGGGGCGAGGCTACTGACGAGCCGGCTCGCGCGGACGCTCGCCCCACCGAAAATGCAAACTTTACCACTACCGCGCGTCCAATTGCCTTGACACCTCGAAATGGATTACTTCGACGGTTGAGCTCGCGTTTTGTCCGCTCGAAACGGTTCGAGGCCGTGCGCGTGGATCGGATTGCCTGCCGGATCAATGATGGTCGGGGTGATGAAGACGAGCAGGCGTTTCCCGGCGACCTCAGGAATCGTATTGGTCGTAGATTGACCGTCGTGTTGTTGGGAAACCATGGTCACCATCGGATTGCCGAGCACGAGAGTTTGGCCGTCATAGACGTCGGCAGAAGTAGCCATCTTTCGTGTGCGGAAGATGGGCAGCGGCACGACGGCTTCTCGCTCCTCGCCATCCACCCAAACGCGCCTTTTCGCCGTCGTCTCGATCGTGGTGTCGTAGCGAAGAAACTCCGTCACTTGTGGAATCGCACTCAGGTGAATCGTGCAGCCATCGGCTGCGACGTAAGCGATTATGTCGAGCGTCGGACCAACGGGAATTTGCCCCGTAACGTAAGGTTGCGCCGGAACGCCATTCGTGGATTGAGCGCCGGGCGAAGTCAACGCCTCCGGTTTGACGCCGTTCACGATGGTCTTGATTTTCACCGCCTGAATTTGCGTTTGACGTCCCGAAAGCGTCGTGACTTTCGGGTCCGTGAGAATGTCTGCGCCGGCGACTTGTCCGGCTGCGCGAAGAACCGTTTGCATCTGTTCAGCGGTCAGGACGCGCGTCCAGGTGTTGGACGTAGCGCCGGGCGACGGCAGGTCCAAGCCGAGTTTCCGCGCCGCATCGGCGGGCATCTCCATGAACTTCGCCTCGATGGTA
>QHPA01000308.1 GCA_003218935.1 Verrucomicrobiota bacterium | reverse complement strand
CATCGGCGCCGAGGATGACGCGCCAACGTTGCATCACCGGCTCGGCGCCATCGGCGCGGATTTGTTGGTCAAAACAATCCCCGACTACGTCACTAACAAATTCCTTGCGCGCAAACAATCGGACGAAGGCGCCAGTTACGCGCGCAAGATCACGAAGGAAGACGGGCGTTTGGACTGGAACCAGGCCGCGCGCGCCTTGTGGAACCGCGTTCGCGGCTTAGTGCCCTGGCCCGGCGCCTACACTTTTCTGTCCAGTGAACCCAGAGCGCAGTTGCTCAAGCTCTGGCAGGCGGAGGTGGCCGGACAGAGTTCTGCCGCGCCGGGCGAAGTGCTGGAGGCGGGAAAAAACGGAATCGTGATCGCGTGCGGGCAACAATCCTTGCGCATTCTCGTTCTTCAGCGCGAAGGCGGCAGACGGCTGAATGCTGCGGAGTTTCTGGCCGGGCATCCCCTGAGGCCCGGCCAGCGACTCAACTGACCGGAAGACAGGCTCGTTAATTCGTAAATGGTTGATTCAGAAACCTCAATCTGAGAATCATCCTTTGGCATGTTGAAACATTGTTCCTTCGCGGTCGCGCTGCTTCTGGCGACGTTGCGTTTGTCAGCCACGGAAACGGATCGCGCTCAAAGCGCGGCAGACTGGCTCACCCGACCACTTTCGCTTCCGGAGTGCATTAACCTGGCGCTGAAACAGAACAGCGCGATCCTCAAAGGCAAAAGCGATCTGGAAGCGGCCTACGGCGTCGTGGTGCAGACACGCGCCATCGCGATTCCCAAGCTGCGCGCCACGGGCAATTACCAGTTCAATAATGCAATTGAAAACCTCCAACTGCCGCCGCCCGCGCCGTCAGTGACGTTTCAGCAGGACCAAAGCTGGTCAGCGGGCATTCGTCTGGTCCAGTCGGTCTATGAGGGGGGGCGCATCCGTTCGTCGTTGACATCGGCCCGATTGACCAAAGAGCACGCCATTTACAACTACCAGGCCGTGATCGCCGACACGCTGACCGAAGTGCGCGTTGCCTATTACGACATCCTGATGGCGGCGGAGCAAATCGTCGTGCAGGAAGCCTCGGTCAAGCTCCTGACCCAGGAGCTTGGAGACACCACCCGGCGGTTCGAAGCCGGCACGGTGCCGCGCTTCAATGTGCTCCGCGCTGAAGTTGAGCTGGCCAACGCGCGGCCACGACTCATTCGCGCGAAGAACAGTCATCGCATCGCAAAAAACAATCTGGCCAATTTGCTCGGCTACAATTTGCCGAAGGAAGTCTGGGAAGACATCCCGCTGCAACTCGCCGACAAACTCGACGCCGGGCCTTACGAAATCCAACTGCCTGACGCCATCGGGCAAGCGATGGAAAAACGGCCCGAACTCGCTGCGCTGCGCAAAGCCGAATTAACGAGGAAGGAAGGCATTACTTCCGCGCGCAGCATGTATCAGCCGAGCGTCCAGGCCTTCGGCGGTTACGGCTGGCGCAGCTCGCAGTTCAGCGACGATCCGGGCCGCGACGTTTCCGGGTGGAACGCGGGCCTGCAGTTGAACTGGGACATTTTCGATGGCTTACTTACGAGAGGCAAAGTGGACGAAGCGAAAGCCGTCCATAAAAGGGCTGAATATGATGTCGAGGACGCGACTCGTCGCATTGAATTGGAAGTGCGCAGCGCCTACTCGAATTTTATCGAAGCCAAAGAAGTGTTGGAATCGCAAAAGAAAGTCGTGGAGCAAGCCGAGGAGGCGTTGCGTCTGGCCAATGCGCGCGCCGACGCCGGCACCGGCACGCAACTGGACGTGCTCAGCGCGCAGACGGCCTTGACCGAAGCGCGTTCGACCCAGGTCCAGGCATTGCACGATTACGCGGTGGCCCGCGCCCGGCTCGAGCGGGCCATCGGCAACAGTGCGCCGCCAAGCGTCACGGAAAAATGAGCCAGGGGCGTTTTCCCTGGTCTAACTTCTGCCATGCGAATAGAACGGAGTCCGCGTTGAACAGATGAAAAAACCGTCGTTACTGATTCTTTTTCTCGCGGTATTCATTGATCTGGTCGGATTCGGCATTGTGTTGCCGCTGCTGCCGATCTACAGCAAAAGTCTGCACACCTGTCTGGGGACGGCTTTCAGACCGCATCGGAAGAAGACCGGTGTTGCTGTTGAGCACGGCGGGAGCGGCCATTTCCTATGGCATGTTCGCCATCGGCTCAGGACTGAACGACCCGACGGCGGCGCTGGCGGTTTTGCTGGTGTCGCGAATTTCCGGAGGTATCTGCGGCACCAACATCACCGTTTCGCAGGCTTACATCGCCGATGTGACCCCGCATGAAGAACGCTCCAAAAAAATGGGCCTCATTGGCATGGCGTTCGGGCTTGGCTTCATTTTCGGACCGGCGTTGGGCGCGTTCGCGGCAAAGCTGTTCGGGCAATCCGGGCCGGGTTGGGTCGCCGCTGCTTTATGCGCGAGCAACTTTGTTCTGGCGTTTTGTCTGCTGCCGGAAAGCCGCAAGCCCGACTCCGAGTACGCCGCGCAGCGCCCGCGGTTCGGTCAATGGATTCACTCGATGCAGCGGCCGAAGGTCGGACTGCTGATCACCGTATTTTTTCTGGCCACCTTTGCCTTTACCTGTTTTGAAACCACGCTTGGATTGCTGGTCGATCAGAATTTTCACTTCGACAAAACACACGTGGGTTACCTGTTCACCTACTGCGGCATCGTCGGCGCCGCAGTGCAGGGTGGCCCGATCATCGGCCGCCTGGTCCGGAAACTGGGAGAACCGGGTCTGGTTGCTTTGAGCTTGTTGCTCGTGGCCATGAGCCTCGGACCATTGCCCTTTATCTCTCAAACAAATGATCCTCATCTGTTCGCGCTTCTTTTTGTCCTCGGCCTTTTGGCCATGGGTTCCAGCCTGACTCGTCCGCCAGTGTTTGGTCTGATTTCAATCCTGACGCCCGCGCAGGAACAGGGCGCAACCCTTGGCGTGGCGCAGAGCGCCGGCAGTCTGGCGCGCATCGTCGGACCGATTTTCGCTGGAACCTTGTTCGCAAAATACCCACCGCTGCCCTATCTGATCTGTTCTGCTCTTGCTTTCCTGACCGCCCTGCTGGCGTGGCAGTTTCTCCATAAGCCAAACCAGACGGTCATCGCCGCCAAAACAGAGAGCACGGGTTAGCGCGTCCTCAATCCGGATAGCCGTTCGGATGTTTGTGATGCCAGCGCCAGGCCGACTCGACGATGGCTTCAAGTTTTGGGTATTTCGGTTTCCAACCGAGTTCCTTCATCGCCTTGTTTGCTGAGGCGACCAGCCTGGGCGGATCGCCGTCGCGACGCGGTCTTTCAATCACTTTGACAGGTTTGTCGGCGACTTTCTCGCACGTCCGGATCACCTGGCGAACGGAATAGCCTTCGCCGTTGCCCAGGTTGTAAAAGCCCTGTTTGCCCGGTTCCATCGCCAGAAGATGCGCCTGCGCCAGGTCAACGATGTGAACGTAATCGCGAACGCAGGTGCCGTCAGACGTCGGGTAATCAGTGCCGTAAATTTCGCAGTGCGGCTTCTGGCCGAGCGCCACTTTAAGGACATTGGGGATCAAGTGCGTCTCGAGGCGATGGTGTTCGCCGAAGCGTTCGCTCGCGCCCGCCGCGTTGAAGTAGCGCAGCGCGACGAATTCCAGGCCGTGAATCCGCTGATACCATTGCAGCATCTTTTCGAACATCAATTTGGATTCGCCATACGGATTGACCGGGTGCAACGGCAGGTCTTCCGTTATCGGCACGCGGTCCGGCACGCCATACACGGCGCAGGTGGAACTGAAAACAAACTTGTTCACCCGAGCCGCCACGGCCGCTTCGAGGAGCCTCAGGCCGGAGGCGACGTTGTTGCGAAAGTATTTTCCCGGATTGGCCATGGACTCGCTCACCAACGCGTTCGCCGCGAAATGAAGGACGGTTTCCGCTTTTGCCTCCTGGAGCGCCTGAGCGAGTCTGGCGTCATCGCTCAAATCTCCGTGGACAAACGCGGATCGCTTATCGACCGCCGAACGATGTCCCTCCGTCAGGTTGTCATAGACCGTCACCTTGTTTCCGGCGTTGATCAACTCTTCGACGCAGACGGACCCGATGTAGCCCGCGCCGCCGGTGACTTTGTTCACCCGGCGTGCTTTCAATGAGGAGATCGCCCCCGTGCAATTCGGCCAGGCGCTTGGCGACGATCAGCCCCAGCCCGACGCCCTGCTGCTCGTAAAAGCGACGTTCAAACTGCATGTGCGCCCCGATGTCGGCGATCTGTTGCGCGGTCATTCCCCGTCCCCGATCGCTGATCGACAGCGTGAAGCGGGCTTCCGACACACCGGCGGCGATGACTACCGGCGTGCCCTTCTTGGAGAACTTGAACGCGTTATCGACCAGCTCCTCCAGGATTCTTTTAAAGTAACTTCCGGCCATGGCCACGTACCCCTCCTGCACATCCAAACGCAGATCGTCCTGACGCGCGGCGGTTGCGGCCTTTTCCTGTGCCACACCGGTGATGATCTCTCGCGTGAGCGTGCGCCCGCTTTGGCGCAATTCCTGAAGTTTTTTGGGATCGGATTTGGTCAGCTCGATCTCGGAGTAAATGATGAAATTCTCGATCAACCGGTGGAGGCGCAGCGCCGAGATTTGAATGTTGTGCGCGAAGTCCCGGATTTCGCGCGGCTCGAAGACGACCCCTTCATCCATCATGATGGACGCGAAGCCGAGGATACCGTTGAGCGGTGTGAGCAATTCATGTGGCAACGCCATGCCGATGTTGCCGCGCAGGTCCTCCAGTTTCCTTTCCGAGCGACGCTGAACCGCAGCCTGTTTTTCCAGTCGCGTTTTCACGGCCCCCATCAACTCTGAGACTGAAAAAGGCTTGGTCAGGTAATCGTCGGCACCAAGACCCATTCCCTGTCGGAGATGCTTCCGGTCGGCCAGACCCGACAGGAATATGAAGGGGATAGCGGCCGTCACCGGGTCTTGACGCAGCGCCGCCAGTGTCTCGTAGCCGTCGAGCACAGGCATTTGGATGTCGCAGATGATCATGTCCGGCAAGTGCTTCTTGGCCATTTCAACCCCGGCGATCCCGTCGTTCGCTGCCAACGTCTGAAATCCACGCGCTCGCAAGGTCTTCGTTGTCAACGCCATCACGGCGGAATCATCATCAATGATTAAGATCGTTTTCATTCTATGGCCTGCCGGCTCCACGACCGCCCCATGACGCTTGTCCGCCCCACCGACTGCGATTCCAAGCCGGTTCCAACAGTTTTACTCTCATGGTCGGCTCAATAGCAAGTCCGAGTCTGAGGTCAAACCCGCGCCCATTGGATCGCAAGGCTTTCGCGCATAACAGACTTTCATCTTCACCGCCGTTCAGGAAAGCAAACCAGCACACTGCCATCAGGATGTCCGGCTGGACAGCGCCAAATGGGTTGAGATTGTTGTCGCCAGAGAGTCCCGTTTTATCCTACTAAATCGCCATGCCAGACGTCACGCTTGCCGGCTTGAGCATATTGGTCGTGGAGGACGAGAGGCTGCTTTGCAAGCAAATCACCGCTTACCTGGAGAAACTGGATGCCGACGTGACCGGCGCCAACACCGTTCAAGCCGCAAAGAGATTCCTCGCCGACCTCGATTTCGACCTCGTCCTGCTTGACGTGAACCTGCCGGACGGACGCGGAACGGACCTGTTGAAAGAACGCATCTTTCCAGCGAACACCGGCGTCATCGTGATGACTGCGGAAGGGGCCATCAGCGGCGCGGTTGAAGCGATGCGGCTGGGCGCGCTCGATTACCTCGTCAAACCGTTCGATCCCGCCCAGCTGCCGCTGGTCGTCGGACGGGCTCAGCGCAACAAACGCTCGGCCCGCCTGGAGGAACACCGGCGGCGCGTCACGGCGGGACAAGAGTTTTTCTTCGGCAAATCCCTCGCTCACCTGGAAGGCCACCTGCAAAAGATCATCGCGGCGGACAATCGAGTGCAGGACCGATTGCCGCCCGTGTTGATTCAAGGCGAGACCGGCACCGGCAAAACCACTATTGCCCGCCGGCTGCACCGGCAAGGCCCACGGGCGTCGCAACCGTTGGTTGAGGTCAATTGTTCGACGCTGCCGGATACGCTCGCCGAGTCGGAACTGTTCGGACACGAGCGCGGCGCGTTCACTGACGCCCGCGCGGCCCGCATGGGACTGTTCGAAGCGGCCAATGGAGGCGCGCTCTTTCTTGATGAACTGCCGAGCTTGTCCCCGGCGATGCAGGCGAAAGTGCTGACCGCGATTGAAGACCGAAAGATCCGCCGGCTGGGCGGCACGCGGGAACTCCCCATCGACGTCCGCATCATCGCCGCGACCAACCGTGATCTCAAAGAGCTCGTCGCGGAAGGCAAATTTCGCCAGGATTTGTTCCATCGACTCGACCTGTTTCGACTCCAGCTCCCGCCGCTGCGCGAGCGCGGGGACGACATTTTGAAACTGGCCGAAACCTTATTGATGCGACTGCGTGAGCGCCATCACCTCCCGCGCAAAGCGATTTCGGAGAGCGGCAAAAAGCGCCTGCTGGCGCATCCCTGGCCCGGGAATGTGCGCGAGCTGGCGCACGAGATCGAACGCGCCATCGTCTTCTCGGAGGGCGACACGCTGGACTTCGAACACCTTGAGGCGAGCGCGGGCCCTCGCTCCCCCGCGCCGGCGCGGGCGGGCGACTGGTTCAATCCTGACTTTACCTTCCCGGCGGAGGGGTTTTTAATTGAAGAAGCTATCAACCGACTGATCCAGCACGCGCTCAAACAGACCGGACAGAACGTGTCCGCCGCTGCGCGGTTGCTTGGCGTTTCGCGCGATTATTTGAGATATCGGTTGTTCGGAAAACAGTCCGGCAAGACTGGGGATTAACCCCCAGAACACCATGGCGGCGAGGTGTATTGGGTGAAACTGCCCAAACTCAATCAGGGATAGTTGTGGCGGACCGGGTCCAGATTTCGACTTAATGGATTAACCTTGAATGAGGTAGAACTGCTGCGAGCGAGTGGCACACGCCTTGCAGATTATGAGGGAATGAAATACGCTGAGAGTGTTTCGGTCGGATGAGAAAGCCATGAAGAAGTTGCATTTACTGGCGGTTGGCCTTGGCCTCTGGTTGCTGATCCCGTCTGTTTCGGCGCAAGTCATCGTGGGCTCCACCAACATCGCGGATCGGGTGGGGCGAATCATTTTCCCGGACCGCATCCTCCGCGACACTCCCTCCGGGCTCGCGTTCGGCCTGCGGCCACCGCGACCCGAGCGACCCGACTTGCCGCTGGATATCAGACAACGACTGCTTCGTTTTGAAATACTGCGTGACACTTATCTGGCCCGTCAACAGGATTTATTGCGGAAATTGCGCGGCGCCACGAACTCGGACCGGGACAAAATCCGGGCGCAACTCCGAGCGTTACGCGACGAATGGCTGGAGCGAGCGCGAGCGTTCCGTGAAGAAGCCAGAGACCGCATGAAGGATGTGCTGGGGCTTGAATTGTCCGGACGCAGCAAGATTTTGGACTCCCTGCCAAAATCTCCTTCGAGTGGGCGGCATCACGGCGCAAACGATTGACTCCGCCGACACAGCAGCGGGAATAACAGGTCAAAGATCTTCCAAATCCAGATACCGAACGACCAGTCCGCCTGGCCGGGCGGTGTTTTATTACTTGAATGCTGCGTTGTTGGCCAGGACTGGGAAGGGCGATACGGAGCCGCATTTGGGCCGCTTCCTTCTTTGGATGGGTTGGCTGCATGATCCAGGCGCAAGAATTTGACTTCCCCATCCTGTTGCCGAAATGGATCAATGATTTCAGTCTCCGCACCGGCGCTGGTTACCGCGACAACGTGGGCCTCTCCCCTCGATCACCGCGAGACAGCGCTTTCGTCGCCAGCGGTTTGGAGATGATTCTTCTCCGGCTGCCGGAGAACGGAACGCAATTCAACTTTTTCGTCAGCGCCGAGGACCTTCACTTCCTCTCCTCAAGCGTCGTGGACCGGGAGCAGACAGCGTTCGCCCAGGCCCTGATGAAGACCGATTGCGGCTCGGGTTGGCAGGTGTCTCTCGCCGCCGAATACATTTATCAGCACCAGGTCGTGG
>QHPA01000169.1 GCA_003218935.1 Verrucomicrobiota bacterium | reverse complement strand
TGTTCAGTTGATCAGCCAGCGCTGTTTGCAGCGTTTCGTCGGGAGGCTGGCCCGGTTTGTAATTCGCCAATTGCTTCAGAAACCCGGCGTCCATTCTTTTTCGCAGCAACTCTGCCCCCGGCTCCCTCGCTGCCTGCAGCCTGGTGAACAACATCGACGGATTTTTGAAATCGCTTACGCCAACGGTGGGAGTGCGCCACTTTTCAAGCAGACCGCTCATTGCGGTAATCAGCACCATGACGAAAACCATCGAAGGCAACGAATAGAGGATATCAACAAACCGCATCATCACGCTGTCCCACCGTCCGCCCGCAAATCCGGCGATGGCGCCCCACAACACACCAATGACCAGACTGACCACAGCACCCACCACGCCCACCAACAAAGAAATTCTGGCCCCATAGAAAACGCGGCTTAACAAATCGCGTCCGTGAACATCAGTGCCGAACCCATGTTCAGCGCCTGGCGGTTGGAATTGGGCATCAGAGAGAGTTGTGGACGGCCACGTCATCGCCTTCGGCAAATGCCGCGCGACCCCTGGCTGCTCGAACCACGGCCAAATCAGGATGAGCAGCACGACCGCCGACAAAAAAAATCCGCTGCCATTCGCGAGCCGATTTCGCCGAAATCGCCGCCACGCGCGCTGATTGGGGCTTAAGTGGAGCTGCGCATCGGCCCGCGGGCGTCGGGTCCTCTCGCTCAGCCGGTCCGTGTCGCCTGAATTCCCGTCCTGGATTCCCGACCCCGGCCTCTCGACTCTATCACTCATACTTCACTCGCGGATCGAGCAGGCCGTAGGCGAAGTCCACAACCAGGTTCAGCAGCAGGAGCAACGCGGCGTAAAGCACCACCAGCCCGACGACCATCGGGTAGTCACGGTTGAGCGTACTGTTCACCAGGAACACGCCGACTCCGGGAATCTGGAAAATGTTTTCTACCACGAACGAACCGGTGAGCAAATCCGCCAGCAGCGGGCCTGAGTAGGAAACCACCGGCAGCACGGCCAGCCGAAAGCCGTGTTTCAAAAGCACGGCCGTTTCACTCAGCCCTTTCGCGCGCGCGCTGGTGATGAATTCAGCGTGCAGGATCGTGAGCATTCCTTCGCGCATCAGCCGCGCAATCCGGCCGACAAAGTAAAGTCCGAGCGTCAGCGTTGGCAACACGGCGTGCCACGGCGAACACCAGAGCGCGACGGGAAACCAGCGCCATTTGATGGCGAACACTATGACGAGGATCGGGCCGATGACCAGCGCCGGCACACAAATCACGAGCAGCGCCAGAAGACTTCCGGCGTATTCCGGCCAATGCCCCTTGCGCACTGCGGTGACGAAACCGAGCGGAAGGCCGAAGCCCAGCGCGAAACAAAACGACAGCGCGCCCAGCGTCAGCGAAGCCGGCAGCCCTTGGCCGATGAGGTCATTGGCAGAGTGATTGCGATAGCGCATGGACGGGCCGAAGTCTCCAGCGATCAAACCACCGTCCACGCGACGCCAGTTTCCTTCCGGCGTCCTCTCCCAGAGCAGTCCCAGATAGCGCAGGTATTGTTTCCAGACCGGCTCGTTCAGATGAAACTTCGCTTCGAGAGCGCGTTTGATCTCGGGGGAGGCCGGGGCGCGTTCTTTGTCGAACGGCCCGCCCGGCGCCAGGTGCATCAAGCCAAAGGCCAGAAAACTGATGACCAGCATCAAGGGGATGGTGAACACCAGGCGTTTGAGGAAATACATTGGAGTGGTCAGTGGTTTGTGGTCCGTTGTCCATTGTGAACGCTGAACTCGCTCTGCGCTCTGGCGGCGAACAGTTCGGACCTGGGACGTTGGGCACTGGACCTTGAACTGATTTTGTAAATCCCCTGGAGGGGATGCACGTCGAGCACGTTGGGGAAAATTCCTCTGATTTCACTGTCGCGGTAATACATCAGGCCGGCGTAGTAGTAGAGCGGCACGATGGGCGCTTCTTCGCGGACCAACAGGATCTCGGCCTGCCGCAGGAGGTTTCTCCGTTTTATCCGGTCAAGCTGCGCGTTGGCCTCGCGAATCAATTCGTCGTAGCGGGGGTTTTTCCAGCCGGCGCGGTTGTTGCCGTTGTTGCTCATGAACATGTCGAGAAACGTGTTGGCATCGATGTAATCGCCGATCCAACTGCTGCGGCAGAGGTCGTAGTCGAGGTCGCCCTGCGCCCGCAGATACGTCTTCCATTCCAGTTTGCGAATCTCCACGTGAACCCCCAGCTCACCCTGCCACATGTCCTGCAGCTCAACGGCGATTTGCTCGTGCAGACGCGAAGTGGTGTCGCACAGGTACTGAAACGAGGGAAAACCCTTTCCGCCAGGGAACCCGGCTTCGGCAAGAAGTTTTCGCGCGGTTTCGGGTTCATAACCGAGTCCCTCCGGTGTGTCATAACCGGGGATGCCCCTCGGCGTGTAGCCCGAGGCGATCTGTTCGCCGCCCCTGGTGATTTTCTCGACGATTCGCTTTTTGTCGATCGCCAGCGCGAAGGCTTTGCGCACGCGCGCATCGTCGAACGGCTTCCGCGTCACGTTAAAGCGAATGAAATACGTGCCGAGGCAGGAAAAACTGTGGAAGTCGGGCCGCTTGAGCAAAATGTCGAGCAGTTCCCCCGGTACGAGGTTTTTGTCCCAGACAACGTCGGCGGCGCCGGTCTCGTAGAGGTTCAGCGCCGTGTTGGCGCTGGCGCAGGGCAGCAGGTCCACGATTTCGCTGAGGGTGTGTTTCGCGTCCCAGTAACGCGGGTTCTTTCGCAGTCGAATCCGGTCGTTGACGCGCCACGCGACCAGTTCGTAAGCGCCGCTGCACGGCACCGGACGGGTCATCAGCCAGCGGTCGCCGTATTTTTCGATGGCCTGGCGCGGCACAACGCGGAGCGTCACGTAAGCGCAGAGGTCGAGGAAGAAAGGCGTGGGATTTTTCAGTTCGACGCGCAACGTGCGGTCATCCACCGCTTTCACTCCCACCTGCGAAGCGTCTCGGATGTGGCCGCTGCAATACTCCTCGCCGTTTTTCAGGTAAAACAACACACCGGCATACTCGCTCGCTGTTCCCGGATTCAACACGCGCAGCCATGAATAAACAAAATCGCGCGCGGTGATCGGTTCGCCGCTGGACCAGACGGCGTTGGGACGGAGGTGGAAGGTGTAAACCCTGCCGTCCGGCGAAATGTCCCAGCTCTCGGCCAGGCCCGGAATCGGCGCGGCGTTCGTCGGATCGTAACGAGTCAACCCTTCGAACAATTCCAGAGCCACGCGTCCGTCCGCCTGGCCGGTCAAAAGGCCCGGATCGAGCGACTCCGGCTCCGCGCCGTTGATGATGACCAGGTCGGCGGGCGGCCCGGAGCGGACGCAGCCGGCGAGGAGCAGAGCGGCAGCCAGGAACGGAAATGCCAAACAACCCGGAATGCGGGGCGTGGAACGCGGAAGCAGGAAAAATCTCCGCTGGCCCGTTGGCATCCATTCCGCGGTGCCCGGTCCGTGCTCCGCGTTCCAAAAACGACGAAGCGCTCCCGGTTTTTCCCGAAGAGCGCTCGCCGAAGTCTTCATGAACCGGAATCTATTTTTCGGGCCCGGCGGCCGGGTTGGTCTTCGCGGGGTTTGAGGGCTGGAGCAGAGGCAACGCGGCAGGGGCAGCGGCGGTGCTGGTCATGGAGTTGGCGGGCGCCAGTGCCGGCGGGATGACAGGTCCGGCCGCGGCTTTCCTTTTCAACTCTTCTTCAAACTTCCGGCCGCCTTCGTTCGCTTGATTCGCGCGCATCACCGAGAGCAATAACGACAGTCCGAGGAACACTCCGGCGGAGTATTTGGTGATCTTGGTCAGCGCGGTGCCTGAGCCGGCGCCGAACAAGGCGTCGGTCGCGCCGCCGCCAAACGCGACGCCCGCCCCGGCTTCTTTCTTCGGCAGTTGAATCAATATCAGCAGGAGCAAAAGCAGACAGTCGAGCACCAGAATGACCGTCAACAAACCAATAATAAAACTCATCATAATCCCTCTCTCTCAGTTCACGCAGTTCTTGATGATGTCCGAAAAACTGCGGTCTTCCAGGGACGCACCGCCCACCAGCGCGCCATCCACGTCGCGCTGACTCATCAACTCGCGGGCATTCGACGGCTTGACGCTGCCACCGTATTGGATTCGGGCGTGCCTGGCAACCGTCTCATTGAACATCGCCGCGAGCTGTTTGCGGATGAACATGTGCGCGTCCTGCGCCTGGTCGGCCGTGGCGTTCTTCCCGGTGCCGATGGCCCAAATCGGTTCGTAGGCAATAATGGTTTCCTCCATTTGGCCGGCCGACAAAGCGGCCAGACTCTTGCGCAGTTGCGTCCCCACCACCAGTTCCGTCCGGCCCGCTTCGCGTTGCGCCAGTGTTTCGCCCACGCAAACGATCGGCTTGAGCGAAGCGGCGTGCGCGGCCAGCGCCTTCTTCGCGATCAACTCGTCAGTCTCCTTTTGATACTGACGCCGCTCCGAGTGGCCGAGAACGACGTACCGCACCGAAAATTCCTTGAGCATACCGGCAGCGATTTCGCCCGTGTAAGCGCCGAAATTGTGCTCGCTCATGTTTTGGGCGCCCAGGCGGATGTTGGTGTTGAGAATGGCCTTGGAAACATCGCTCAGCGCCGTGAACGGCGGGCAGACGACGATATCGATTTCCTTGATGTTGCCGAGCTCGCGCTTGAGGCCGTTTACGAGATCGAGCGCCTCCGCGACGGTCTTGTTCATCTTCCAGTTGCCCGCGATGATTAACTTTCGTCCTTTGTCCATTGAGTACTTCAGCCGTTAAGCAAAGTTTTAATCTTCGTTTGCTGGTTCAACTGCTGCCCTTTCGATTCCATTAAAATAGCGCCGGGCACCGGTTGCTGTTCCGGGAGGCGCTCCACTTCACCAACGGTCATTTCCAGGCCTTTGGAGGGCTTGACTGGGGCGCGGTCAACTTTCTTCCGCATCCCGGCTGCCATGAAAACGCTCTTCACTTGTCGCTCAGCACCGCCACGCCGGGCAACACTTTGCCCTCCAGAAACTCCAGACTCGCCCCGCCGCCGGTGCTCACGAACGTCACCTTGTCGCTCAGGCCCGTCAGGTTCAGCGCTTTCACGCTGTCGCCGCCGCCGACGATGCTCCGGGCGCCTTTCTGAGTCGTGTCCGCGACGGCCCGGGCGACGGCGAACGTTCCTTCGGCAAAACGCTTGTCCTCAAACGCACCCATCGGCCCATTCCACAGAATCGTTTTCGCCCTGGGAATTATTTCGGTGAACGTTCGGATGGTCTTCGGCCCGATGTCCATGCCTTCCTCGATGTCGGGAATGTCGAGGCTGTCGTTGACGCGCGGGTTTCGCCACTCGACGACCGGTTTGCCTTTCCGGTTCAATTTGCCGGTATCGACCGGCGTCGCGACGATGTTGTCCACCGCCAACAGGAACTGCACTTTGCGCCCCTTGGCCTTGTCGAGCGCGGCCCTGGCGACCCCGACGCGGTCCGGCTCGACGAGCGACTTGCCGACCTTCCTGCCCAGGGCCAGCCGAAAGGTGTAAGTCATTGCGCCGCCGATTAAAATCGTGTCGGCTTTTTCCAGCAATCGATCAATGACGTTTATCTTTTCCGACACTTTCGCGCCACCGAGGATGACGACAAACGGGCGCGCCGGATTTTCCAGTTCGTCGCCGAGAAATTTCAGCTCGCGCTCCATCAGCAGACCCGCTCCGCACTTGCCGCCGCGTCGGGCGATGACGCGCGCCACGCCTTCAGTCGATGCGTGCGCCCGATGCGCCGCGCCGAACGCGTCATTGACATAAACGCTCGCGCCGTCGGCGAGTCTTTCCGCAAAGGCCGGTTCGTTCGCTTCCTCCTCGCGGTAGTAACGAACATTTTCGAGCAACAGAATGTCGCCTGGCTTCAGCGCGTCCGCCGTCTTTTCAACTTTTTCACCGATGCAATCGTCCACGAACGCGATCGGCCGATGAATCATGTCCGCGAGCCTGGCTGCCACGGGCCGCAGCGACATCGACACTTCGCGCTTGCCGTTGGGTCGGCCGAGATGGGCGGCGAGAATGATGCGCGCGCCCTTTTCAATCAGCAGTTCGAGCGTTGGGAGTGTTTCCTTGATGCGCGTCACGTCGTTGATGGCCATCTGGCCGTCTTTTTCCTCCATGGGCACGTTGTAATCCACGCGCACAAAGACGCGTTTGCCGCGCACGTCCAATTCTCTAACCGTCAGCTTGGCCATATAAAAACAGGGGCGAAAGAATAGCCAAGCGGCGTGGTGAGTCAAAGGGAATTAGAGAGGTTGAAACGTAAAACGGCGCGCCTTCAGGGGTGTCGCAACCGCGTTGCACGCGCCACGCCGGGCTATGAATCACTGATTTAACGAGCGCAGGATCACGCTGACCGCGAACAATCCCGCCATGGTCACGCAGCAGGCCACTTTGCCGAGCGCGCCGACGAACAGACCGAGCACCGCGCCCAGGCCGGCGCGAGCGGCCCGCTTCCATTCGCTGCCCCCGATCATTTCAAACAGCAGCGCGCCGAGGAACGGGCCAAGAATGAGGCCGGGCAAACTGAAGAAAAACCCGATGAACGCGCCGACGATTGCGCCGAGCACGCCGCGCCAGGTGGCTCCCAGTTTCTTCGCGCCGGCCATGCTCGCCAGATAATCCATTACCAGCGACAAGACCATCAGCAGTACGATGATCGCGAGCACCGTGTTGCTCACGCTGGCCGCGCCGAAGTACAACCTGTGCGCGATGGCCGCGAGCACCACCAACGGCGTGCCGGGAATACCCGGCAAAATGCTGCCCGCAGTGCCAAAGCACATCACGAACAACGCGAGCGATAAACCGATGATTTGTTCCACAGTCACGTCGAAAATATAACCCGACTTAACATGGTCGAGTTACAATTATTTGGGTATGATTCCTCATTACGGTCGCACCACGCGCAAGCGGAGGAACACCGCCGGTTTTCCAGCAGCCTGGACTCCCCATGTTTCCCGAGCGATACCGGCGCCGCTGTTCTCACTCGCCAACAAGGCAGCCCGAGACCAGGTGAAAAGGTCCTCCGACGCCTCGGCAACCAGGGTAACATCGTCGGCCCGAAGGTTGCGGGGAAAAGTGATGGTGAAATTACCAAAAGCGTCCACCTTGGCTGCCAATGCGCCCGGGCCGGAAGACGGATCGGTATCGCTCGTGCCTAATGCATATTCGAGCACGGCCGGCAATCCATCTCCGTCAAGGTCCGCAGTTGGAATGCCCTGGAACGAAGTTGAGTCGGTTCCGCCAGGGGAGCCTTTCGGGTCCGCGCTGGCGCGCCAGGCAGCGGGATTATCCAAACCGAGTTCGGGATGGGACAGCACCAGGGTGCAGGGCTTGTTCGGGTCGTTCGCGGGCCAGGGTTGCGAGGTTCCATAGGTGAAGCTCGACAGGATATTGTTGGAACTGGACGCTAGCGTGATCCGTTCACCGGCTTTGTCCAGGCTGCCGGAGTAGATACCCGCGACCGGCACGTTGATGCCATATTGCCGTTGGAACCGGAATAAATCCTTTACCAGCACCAGCCGCTGGCCGGGAGTCAACAGCGTGTCGCGATGATCCGCAAATGAGTAGGTGATGCCGTCTAAGAAGCGGATGCCCCGCAGATTGACTGCCCGCGAGGAGAGATTGGCCAGTTCCACGAATTCCGCGCCCGTGCGCGCCGGGTCGTAGTTCAACTCAGATACGGCCACCTCACCTGGTTCGACTGGCGCCGGCCCAACCTGGAAGAAAGCCTCATTCAACGCGGACCATTCAGCGCCATCTTTTGCTCGGGAGTTGAGCAACGTGCTTCTGCTGATGACCGGCAACGCATTGCTGCTGTCATCCGGAGAGGGTCGGGAAACGTTTAATTCGAGATCAAAACTTGCGTCAGAAGTGTTGAAGGTGGCCTGGTGTAACTCCACCGCAACCAGATTGTCCCCCCGCAAAAGCAGGTCAGGCGTGAGAGCGAAATCGCTAAAAGTTTGTCCATCATCGGAAGCGGGATCGGCGAAAGTGGAAGCGTTCACGGGGCCCGTGGTAATCGCGCTGCGCGCGGCTTCCCGGCCATTGAGATAGACAATGGCGCCGTCATCCCGCTTCAGGCGCATCCGAACGCTGGTGATGTCGGAGTTGTCGGCCAGGTTAAACCG
Organism: Verrucomicrobiota bacterium; assembly: GCA_003218935.1. Lineage (GTDB taxonomy): Bacteria > Verrucomicrobiota > Verrucomicrobiia > Limisphaerales > AV2 > AV2. The sequence continues at coordinate 4,145 of QHPA01000169.1, read as the reverse complement.
ATGACGGAAATAAGCAGTGGTCCATTTCTTATTCGGGTCCGGACCAAACGGGATTACGGTCGCTTCGTCACCTTCGCCGTAACCGAGTTGCGCAGGTCCTTCGCTCCACCCGCTGTCGTCGAAAGCCGGATGTTTCCAGTTCGCGGAAGACCAGTTTGGATTGCCAACAACCAGGTCGCTGGAACCGAGTCCTGTTCCATCAGTGAACCAGCGCCAGCGCGCGCCGGCCGGAACCACCGTTTCAGTCAAACCCGCGGCGGAAAATGTTTGGGCGGTCGGTGACACTGCGCCGCCGGGCAAGCGGGGATCACTGCCATCCAGGGTGAAATGAATTGCGCCGCGAGTGGGCAAGGCAAATTGAAGCTGGAACCCGGACGGGACCGCTCCGCCTTGCTGGTTGAGCACAGGGGCGTCGAGCGAGGGATAGAACCCTGCGTTCCGATATTCAGCGAGCGCGGCCACCGTCCGTCCAGGCAGCCAGTTGGTGAGCGCATTGTCTCGACGGCCGGCCCATTCCGCCGGCGTGAGGTAATTCCAACGCGCGGATTCGGCGATGAACGCGCGTTCAATTTCATTGCAACGGGTGATCAGGCGCGCGCTGTTTTGTTGCGGCGTCAGGGCGCCCTCATTGAACAGGGCCTGGTAAATTCGATCGGCGAGCAGCGTGCGGTAATCCGGATGGCCCTCCTTAAAGAGCATGGAAAAGAGGCTCCCGGGTCCATCGCCCGGCAAACGACCGGGCGAGCCGCGCGCCGTGCGATCCCCGGCCGCGCAATAATATGGACCGCAGAACCAGCCGTCTGCGTCGTTGAGATAAAATTTGAAGCCGCTGCCTGAAATGTTTGGGCCGACACAGCGGTATTCATCTTCCGCCCCGCCAAACATCCACATCACCATGTAATCCACGTACTCGGCGGCATCCAGCAACGGTTTCACCGCGGCGTAGTTGCCGCGGAGTGATTTTATTTCTTCCCAGACGCTGCCATCGCCATCGTAAGGCGATCCCGGCTCCGCCCAACCGCCGACGTTCCAGTTCCCATTGATCGATTCATAATTGGTGCGCGCACCGCCCAGGTAACTCTGGTGCATGGATGCGTCCCACCGTTCGCGCAGATGGTATAAGCCCCAGTAGGTGCCGTTGAAGTAAAGATGAACAAAGCGTCCGTGCGGATTCAACTGGCCCATGTCCAGCAACGTGTCATCGGTGAAGATGTTGGACAGGTAAAAACCGCGTAGAGACATGTCATGGGATCCGCTGCGGAGTTCGAGTTGATTGAATTCATCGACCGGAGCGAGGCCCCGATCGTAGCCTTCGAAAACGGGATATTTAAGTTTGGACGCGCCATAAGCAGAACGGAAATAGAGGCGAAAACTCTTTTTCGCAAAATCAGTGAAAGCGCCGCCATACTCTTTTATGCCGCAGTCCTCATGAAAACCGGGCTGCCCGTCCGGCCGCAGCCATTCGATCGAGGTTTTTACTTCGGTCGCGCCATTCACGATTCCCGTCGTCGTGAGGGAGATGCTTGGCACATCGACCAAACCGGCGCGCATCTGCGTGGCGTAGGAAGGATTGCGCGTGATGTTGGTATTCATGACCGACGACGAAACAACGTTGCTCAGGAAGAGATAGGTGTGGGTATCCACATCGGTGGGGGCCCAGCCGCTCTTAAAAGCGGCTGCGCGGAGGATGGTGGTCTGTGAAACCGTGATCGGCGCGGAGTAAACGAAACCCTGGGCCACGGTTGGCTCCGAACGGTTGGTCGTATATCGGATGATCGCGTCCGGGGTCGCGCAGGTGATCGCGACGGCAAAATTAGTGGAGTAAAAGCCGCGGTCCGCGCTGAATTTGGTATCCGCTACGACGCCCGCGAACGCGGCGTCGTTTTCAGCTCCCGGGGTGGGGGGGCGCAAGAAGCCGACGCCGTTTGAGCCAATGCCATAGCTGACGTTCTTGATTTGCGCCGGGAACCTGCTGGCAAGGGGATAATTCGTTGGAAACTGCTGAAGAATCCGGCCGGCGCCATCGGCCAACGCGAGGTAATCGCCCTTGGCGTCGAGACGGAAATTGGTGTGCAACTCAGCGCTCGGATCGCGGCGGTCCTTGCCTGAGGCAAACACGATGAGAAAGCCGTTCGCTGGAATGCGGACGGCGGGAAACGGCCATTGAAACGGAAGAGTCGGATCGCCCGTAAGGTGATAACCGGCCATCTCCAGCCGGAACGGGTTCGGGTTCTTCAATTCGATCCAATCCGATGAATCGCCATCCTCATCTTTCAGCATGCCTTTGTTATCGGCGAGAAACTCGCTGATCTGAGGCGGCGCGAGCGTGACATCCACGCCGACACTGGCATCCGCAGAGGAACTCCCCGCTTCGTTGGTGGCGGTCAGCGTGTAGGTCGTGGTGACGCCTGGGCGCACCGTGATGAGGCCGTTCGTTGCGGAGACACTGCCGATGCCGGGTGAGATGGCCGCGCCCGTTGCGCGAATGATTTGCCAGCGTAATGTGGCGGTTTCGCCCGCGGAAATTGTATCGTCGTCCACCGCGAAAAGATCGATTCGAGGGGTTAAAGCGCCGTAAACCTCGACCTCCGCTATTTGAGGATTATAGGCCGCCCCGCTGTTGTTCACGATTCGAACAAAGCGTCCTGCGAATGTGCCGCCGGGATTGTTCGCTCTCGTGATCGTGTCCACTCCCGCGACGCCGCAATTGGAGCCATCGGCGCGCATAGTGGCGCTCCAGTTGAGGACTCCGGCCTCACCGCCGTTGTCGGCGTAGATCTCCACGCGATAATTTGTCAACCTTTCCGGACAACAACCGTCGGCGCGATTGCGGAGGAGAATGCGGTCCAACTGGTAAGGCCCGCCCAAATCAACCTCGAAGTAATACTCCAGAGTGCCGGACGAGGCGAGTGGATGAGCAAACGTGTTGGGGTCGCCATCCGTGAGGGCTGCGGGAACCAGGTTTCCCCAGGTTGGCCCCGAAGAGACCACCGGTTTTCCGAGCGCCAGATCCGGTTGCGGCGGGTCCTGCGCGAGAGTGTTCGAGGCGAACAGCAAAAGCTCCGCAATAACTGCAATCCACCAGAGGGTCGCGGCCTTGAGCATAAGCGAGCTTATAGCACGAATGAGGCCGTTTAGGAAGCTTTGTCGGCTGGTGTCGTCCAATGAAGGTTAATTCAACGCAGCGCCGTTAGAGCTTCTTTGAAATCCTCCGGCCACGGGGCTTCGAAGCTCATTTTCTTGCCGATGCGCGGGTGTCTGAAGGCGAGCTTGTGCGCGTGGAGCATCTGGCGCGGCGCGGTGTAGCCGCTCAGTTCGGTGACGCGCTTGTTCTGCCGGTTGCCGTAGGTGGCGTCGCCTGCAACCGGAAAGCCGAGGTGTTTGAAGTGGACGCGAATCTGGTGCGTGCGACCGGTGTGGAGCACCGCCTCGACCAGCGTGGCTTCGCGCAGGCGCTCGATCACCGTGTAACTCGTCCAGGCCTCGCGCCCGCTGCCGTCGGTCACGGCCATGCGCTTGCGGTGTGTGGGATGACGCGCAATGGCCGCGCGGATGTCGCCTTGCTCAGGTGTGACTCCGCCGCAGACAATCGCGTGATAAATTTTCTGCACTTCGCGCCCGGCGAACTGCGTTGAGAGCGCAAGATGCGTCGGGTCGTTTTTGGCAATCACCAGGCAGCCACTGGTTTCCTTGTCGAGCCGATGGACGATGCCGGGGCGCGCGACGCCGCCGATTCCGCTGAGTTGCCCGGCGCAGTGATGCAGCAGGGCGTTGACGAGCGTGCTCTCCTCGTGCCCGGCGGACGGGTGCACGACCATGCCGGGGGGCTTGTTCAGCACGAGCAGATCATCGTCTTCGAACAGGACATCGAGCGGCATCTCCTGCGGCTGCGCAGTCGCGGGCCTGGCGTCGGGCCAGTGAATTTCGATTTTCTCTCCAGTGCGCGGAGGATGTGAGGCTTTGACCGGTTCGCCAGCCACGCGAATGTCGCCTTGCTGGATGAGGCGTTGAATCGCGCCACGCGAGAGGGTGGGGAACCGCGCGCGCAAGAAGGTGTCGAGTCGCTCGTGCGGCATCGTCTTTTCGACGACAAGGATGGTTTCGGTGCTTGAGGACATTCGAAACGGGGCTTCAAAGGGGCTGTT
>QHPA01000307.1 GCA_003218935.1 Verrucomicrobiota bacterium | reverse complement strand
CCGCGTCGGTTAAACGTTTTCGTTCATCCGCGTAAACTTCGAGAGCGCCCTTGGCGAATTTGGAGTTCCCCCTGATTTTGGTCTTCGTATAAGCCGGTTCGACCAGCAGAGCGCGCACGCCGAATCTCCTGATTTCGTGGTCGAGCGTCTCGGTATAGCCTTCAACGGCGTGTTTGCTCGCGGCGTACACTCCCATGTAGGACGCGGGCAGAAAGCCCAATACGGAGCTGATGTTGACGATTCGCCCAAAGCCCTGTTGCCGCATCTTTGGCAGGATGGCGTTCGTCACACGCAACACGCCGAAGAGATTCGTTTCAAATTGCTGCCGGGCTTCATCAACACTGGTTTCTTCCAGCGCACCCATCAATGAGTAACCGGCGTTGTTGACCAGAAGCTGAACCGGCCCGGCTTCTTGTACAATGGTTTGAACCGCGGCGTTCACGCTTGTGTCATCCGTCACGTCGATGCCGACCAGATCAACGCCGCGAATCGGGCTGGCTGACTTTGGATTGCGCACCGAGCCGAACACCCGCGCTCCTCGCTCTGCGAGTAATTGTGCGATTTCCCGACCGATGCCGGAGGAAACTCCCGTGACCAACGCGGTTTTGTTCTTTAGTGGAGTGTGCATATACACATCATTGTTCATAGTTATTGCCTTCAAGGCATTCAGGTTTGGGATTATTTGTTCAGAGCCAACGCCGCAGTTTCGAGATCGGAGAGGATTGCGGACCAACGCTTTTCACCAAGCGTTTTGACTGCGGCGCACTGGGCGGATTTCCAGGCGGGCGTGAGTTTCTCAATCTGTTTTCGGCCTTTGGCCGTAATTGCCAGTTCCACACGATTGCCGTGTCCGCCACCGACGGCTTGTACTAAACCATCCCGCTGCAATGGACGGAGATTCCGGACAAGCGTCGTGCGATCCATCCCCAGCCAATCGCTCAATTCGGCCATGCTCCAATTCTCCTTGGAATTCAACGCCAGCAAAATAGTACCCTGCGTTGGGCGAATTCCGTGCCGCCGCATTTCCGAGTCATAAAACTGCGTCACCGCCCGCGCCACCCACCGCAAGTTGAAGCACACGCAGTTTTCCACCGTCGCCATGTCCAGTTCTTTTGACATCTTGATGTGTATATGCACTACTGGATCAAAATTGTCAATAGCAATTTTGAAATAGTTTTTTGTCGCGGGCAAAACGGCAGAAATTCGGTTTCGCGGAAAGCCCCATTGTTGAGCTTGCCGTGTTTGGTGCGGCTTTCGCCTGGCAATAGCCAATCCTTTCTGTGGAAGTATCCTGAACGGTAACGTGGCCATTCGCATTTCTTTCGACGGACTTCATTGAATCTTGTGCGCGTGATACACCGCGCCTTCTTCGCTTGGTGGTAAATCCTTTCTCGTGATTGGCGGCGTGTCGCCGCCGACAGCGACAAGAACGCGGAACGGAGTAACCATCACACGGCGCGAAGCGCCGCATCGAAGGTCGATCTTGACTGAACTGCATCCGCAAAATTCGCAACTAACGTGTCCTGCGCGTTCCACTCTGTTCGTCGTTTAAAAGAATGAACGAAAGACGAAATATGAGAACTACCAGCATTACAATTGAAACCGCACCCGACGGGGATGTATTTGCACAGAACGTGCCTGTCCGCTGCGTTCGTAATGGATTGCCGCTGATTTCCAACCGCCGGCGCTCCTCGGGTCCCCGCGCTTACTTGCGGCGCTTGCGCGCCGCCGAGATGGCGGCATGGGAGCTGAGTGGCGGCGACTACCTGCTGCCACACTGGGCCGCGCGAATAGGCTCGCGATGATCGTTCACTCCGGCTCGGATGCGATGCCATCTGGCGAACACGGCGTTTTACGAGACGCTGCTCCCGGCCTTGGGATTTTCTCAAAGAGTCGCTGTCGAAGGATGGTTGCAGTTTGAAGCCGCAGGCGAAACGGCCATGGAATTTTTCGGAGTGACAGAATCGCCCGCTCATGTTCCCAATGAAAACCGGATTACGATCTGGGCGGAAAGCCGAGCGGACGTGGACAGAATCGCGAAAGTCGCGGAGCAAGTGGGCGCGCGCAACAGCGAAGGGCCGATGAGCTACGAAGCCGGTTACTACGCAGTCTTTTTTGAAGACCCGTGCGGTAACCGGCTTGAGGTCTGCCACCGGCTGCCCGCATGAAAAATTTTGGCGATGTCCTGAATCAGCCGCTCCGTTCGTCGTAGTTATGAAAGCCGAAACAACACACAGTAGATCATGAGCACGACAAAAGACACAGCACCACAAAACCACGGAAATGCAAACCCGTGAGACGAAATCGTTCGGGCGCATTTCGACCGCCATCGTCCGAGTTCTGTTGGGCCTGATGTTCCTCGTGTTTGGCCTGAACGGATTCGTGAACTTCATCCCGGCGCCGAAAGACATGCCGCAGGAAATCATGAACGTGATCGGTGCCCTGATGAAAGGGGGCTACATGACCGTCGTGTCCGGCGCGGAAGTGCTCGTCGCCGTGCTGCTGCTGACGAACCGCTTCGTGCCGCTGGCGCTGGCGCTGCTCGCGCCAATTATCGTCGGCATCATCACATATCACGTCGCCATGCAGCCCGCGACGATTGGCCCGGGCATAGTCGTCCTGCTGATGGAACTTTATCTCGCTTGGGCGTATCGCGGCGCGTTCCGCCCGATGCTGCGAATGCGAACCATACCCGGCGCGAATTGAACCGGCCCGGGCAAATTTACTGAAAGGAGGGTGACGGGCCAATACATCGAGGTGAGCGGCGGCCTCAAGCTGCTGTAGTCGGAAACGCCGAGCCGTCGCCGGAGCACGCGGCGTCCAGAATTTTTTGATAACAACGAGTAGATGGAAGTGTTGATAGAGAAAACTCGCAGAACTACAGACGAAGGCATGGCGCGGCCTTCGGTGCTAAATTTGACGCAGGTAACTCAGCGTGCCACGATTTACGCGGTTCAATTTGGTCAGTGGCGAATACCGCTTTACGGATGTGTGGATCAAACAGGACAACCGCTGGCTGGCGGTCGCCAGTCAGGCGACCCGGATCGCGGAATACTGAATTGAAAACGGAAAGTGCTGGAAAAAATGAAATTCACCGGACACTCACTTCAGGGAAAAGCAGCGCTCGTCACCGGTGGCTCCCGTGGAATCGGCCGCGCGATCGCACTCGGATTGTCGGCGCAAGGCGCCACCGTCGTGATCGGCTACCTCAAGAATGATGCGCGCGCTCAGGAGGTCGTGAAAACCGTCGCCGACGGCGAGGGAAAGGCCGTAGCTGTCCAGGCGGACCTGTCGCGCCCGACTGAAGTCTCCCGCATGTTCGATGAAGCGGAAAAAACTTTCGGCGAACTGCATATCGTCGTCGCCAACGCCGCCGACATCGTCGTCAAGCCGCTGGCGGATTGCAGCGAGGAGGACTACGACCGGATTTTCGATACGAACACCAAGGGCGTTTTCTTCACTTTGAAAGAAGCCGCCCGGCGACTCAAAGCAGGTGGCCGCATCATTGTTACCTCGACCGGCGGCACGAAGATGTTTTTCCCCGGACAATCGCTTTACCTCGGCAGCAAAGGCGCCGTCGAGCAGTTCGTCCGGGCTTTGTCGTGGGAACTTGGCGCGCGCGGCATCACGGTCAACGCGGTTTCTCC
>QHPA01000168.1 GCA_003218935.1 Verrucomicrobiota bacterium | reverse complement strand
ACCCTCACGCAGATGGCCCGCTATCTGGAGGAGCCCGACCGCGCGCTGCGACGGGAGGCGTGGGAGTTGGTCGCCAACCGGCGTTTGCAGGAAGCCGAAAAGTTTGAGGACACCTTCGATCAGCTCACAAAACTGCGCGAACAAATTGCGAACAACGCCGGCTTTGCGAACTACCGCGACTACGCCTTTCGTTTGAATCTGCGGTTTGATTACACCCCGGACGACTGCATCCGTTTCCACCACGCCATTGATGGTGAAATCATGCCGGTTCTGCGTGAACTGCAGACGGAGCGGCGTCACCAACTGAAGTTGGCAAAGCTGTGTCCGTGGGACCTGGCGGTGGATCCGCTGAATCGCCCGCCGCTGCGGCCGTTCGATCAGGTCGAGAAAATGGTTTCGGCGGCGCAGACAGTTTTCGGCCACCTGGACAAAGAACTGGCGGATGGTTTCAAAACGATGCGCGACTTGCGCCTGCTCGACCTGGACAATCGCAAAGGCAAAGCGCCGGGCGGTTATCAGTCCACGCTCGCGGAGGCGCGGCTGCCGTTCATTTTTATGAATGCGGTCGGCCTGCAGCGCGACGTGGAGACGATCCTGCACGAGGCCGGTCACGCCTTTCACGCGCTGGCGACGCGCGATGAGGACCTTTACGCCTATCGCAGCGCGCCGATTGAGTTTTGCGAAGTGGCATCCATGAGCATGGAACTGCTCGGCAATGAGTTCATCGAGGCGTTTTACGCCCCGCCGGACGCGAGACGCGCCCGCCGGGACCACCTCGAGGGTATCGTCGAGATTTTTCCGTGGATTGCGACTGTGGACGCCTTCCAGCATTGGATTTACACGCATCCCGGCCACACGCGCGCCGAACGGACGGCGGCGTGGCTCAGCCTGATGGACCGCTTCGCCGGCGACGTGGACTGGAGCGGCCATGAGAGGGCACGGGCGCACCTCTGGCATCGTCAGCTTCACGTTTTCATCCACCCCTTTTACTACATCGAATACGGCATCGCCCAACTCGGCGCCTTGCAGGTCTGGGCCAACTCAAAGCGCGGCAAAGCCAAAGCGTTGGCCGACTATAAACGCGCGCTGGCGCTGGGCGGCTCGCGGCCGTTGCCGGACCTGTTCTCCTCTGCCGGCTGCCGGTTCGACTTCAGCGCAAAGACCGTGAAACCGCTGGTCGCGCTCGTGCGTCAAGAACTGGCGAAGCTGGATTGAAGGGTCGTTGTTTGTTCGTGGTTGTTTGCAGGTTGTTGGGGAGCAGTCGACGGCACCGCGCCAGACGTTAACAACCAGCAACCAACAACCCGCAACCTGCGAAAATAAAATGGCCGTTGAAAAAAGCCCCACCCGCTGCCTAAAGTAGTCCAACGATGTTGGCTGATCGTCATTACATGCGGGACATATACAACCCGGCGCGTTACACGCCGATACTTATCGGCGTGCTGATCGGTGCCTTCGTGATCCAAAGCATCTTTTTCTTTTACACCGGATTCAACAGTTATCGGTTCTTCGGCTTGACAGTTTCCGGCTTGCATCAAGGCCGGATCTGGCAGTTGCTGACGTTCCAGTTCATGCATTCCTGTCCCTGGCCATGGCACGTGCTGTTGAACTGTTTGGCGTTGTATTTCTTTGGACGCAGCGTCGAGGAAACCCTCGGTTCCAGGCGTTTCCTTACGCTGTATCTTTTATCCGGCATTGTTGGAGGGCTGATGCAGGTCATCAGCGTTCTGCTTCTGCCGGGACATCCGGACATTCCCGTGGTGGGCGCTTCCGCCGGTGTTTGCGGGATACTCGCGATTTTTTGTTCACTGTATCCGATGCGAGAAGTGACGACGTGGATATACTTCTTCCCGGTCAATATTCGAGCAAAGTATCTGCTTTGGTTCGTGGGAGGATTGTCCCTGTTCGGGACGGTGGTGCCGTTTGACAACGTGGCCCACAGCGCGCACCTGGGTGGGGTTTTGCTCGGCATGTCTTATGTTCGATGGTTTCACGAATCCGACCGCTGGGTCGGTCTTTGGTCCCGGTTGCGAAACTCACGCGGCTCGCAGGGCCCTGCCAAAGTGCGCGCTTCGGGGAGATCGTTCCTGAGGAGAGGGCAGAATGTCTCGTCTGAAGTGACCGCTGGCCCCGATTTTATCAGCAAGGAAGTCGATCCGATCCTCGACAAAATCTCCGCGCATGGCATCCAAAGCCTGACCGAGCGCGAGCGCAGAATCCTCGAAGCCGCCCGCGCGAAGATGTCGAAGCGCTGATCTCTGATGGCAGTCGCCGACGCGAGTCCCCTGAAGCAATTCCACACCAAAGGGCGTGAGAATTCCGGGAGCTGTGCGTGCTTCCCCCTCTCCTGGGGGAGAGGGTCGGGGTGAGGGCGAGCGTTCCTCCAATCCCATTTTCGGAGTAGGAGGTGGATGATGGTCCGATGGAGGATGTTTCCGCCTCGCCGGGGGCACTTCGCATTCGACTCTCGACTCTGGTCTCCCGACATCATACCCTCGGGCCATGATTCAGAGGTATTCGCGTCCGGCCATGCGCGCCATCTGGACCGACGAAAACAAGCTCCGGATCTGGTTGCAGATCGAACTCCTCGTCACCGAGGCGCTCGTCAATGAAGGCATCGTGCCCCAGGCCGACTTCGAGCGGATCAAATCCGGCGCGGACTACTTTCACAGCCATCCAACGGAGTTGGTCGAACGCCAGAAGGAACTCGAAAAGACCCTCAACCATGACGTCGTCGGCTTCACCACTGCCGTCACCGAGAGGATCAACCACCCGGCGAGCCGATGGCTCCACTTCGGCCTCACCAGCAGCGACATCGTCGATACCGCCTTCGCCGTGCAGCTGGTCCAGAGCGCGGACCTCCTCATCCCCGAGGTGAAGGAACTGCGCAAGGTCATCGCCCGCCGGGCGAAGGAGCACATGCTGACGCCCTGCATTGGTCGCAGCCACGGAATCCACGCCGAACCGACGACCTTTGGCCTCAAACTCGCGCTCATGTATGACGAATTCGGTCGCGCGCAGGAACGCCTCGAACGCATCCGCGATGTCGCTGCCGTCGGCAAGCTCAGCGGCGCCGTGGGGACGAGCGCCCACTTGTCTCCCGCCGTGGAGGCCGCCGTGTGCAGACACCTCGGCGTGCGCCCCGCGCCCATCGCCACACAAATCGTCCAGCGCGACATCCACGCCGAGTTCATGAACGCGCTCGCCCTCGTTGGCGCAAGTATCGAACGCTGGGCCGTCGAATTCCGTCACCTCCAGCGCACCGAAGTCCTCGAAGCTGAGGAACCGTTCACCCAGGGCCAGAAAGGCAGCAGCGCCATGCCGCACAAGCGCAATCCTGTCACCTGGGAACGCCTCACCGGCCTTGCGCGCGTGCTCCGCGGCAACGCCATCGCCGCGCTGGAGAACGTCGCGCTCTGGCATGAGCGCGACATCAGTCACAGCTCGGTCGAGCGCATCATCTTCCCCGACTCCTGCACGCTGCTCGATTACATGCTCGCCCTGCTCGTCCGGCTCATGGACGGCCTCGCCGTTTATCCGGAGAACATGAAGAAAAATCTCGGCCTGAGCCTGGGCATGTGGAATTCGCAAACTGTTCTGCTCGCCCTCATCCGCAAAGGGTTGACGCGCGAGGAGGCCTACGAACTGGTTCAACGCAACGCGATGAAGACCTGGGAAGTCAAACATGCCGGCCGCGACGACGCCGACTTCGTGAAGCAACTCCAGTCCGATCCTGAGGTGGGCAAACATTTCAAAAATGGCGAACTCGAAAAACTCTGCTCACTCGATTTCCACTTCAAGGAAGTGAAGAACCGGTTCAGAAAACTCGGCCTGTAGCCGCCGACGTGAGGCTACGATCTCCGGGGATATGCCTGCGCCACTGCCACGCGTTATTCACGTTCAAGCCATCCGGGATGACGTGAGTTACTCGCTGCCCGCCCGGCCGTTGGGAAAACTGCGCTGGTTGGCATTGTTCCTCGTTGCGTTTGGCGTTGTGTTCGCCTCGATCCCGGCAACCGGTTTGTTCCGGTCTTTGAAAAGCATCACCGCCGGCAAGGCCACTGCCGGCGACTTTGGCTTCGCGGTGTTCCTCGTCCCGTTCGTGGTGGCCGGTCTGGTTCCACTCGGCTTGGGTCTGCTCGTGCTATTCGGCCGCTGCCGCGTGGAATGGCATCAGAAGCGTCTGTCGGTTCTCGATTATGTGGGTCCTGTCCGCTGGCGTCGGCGCCTGCAGAAGAGTCGCATCCTCAAGCTCACGGTCAGCTCGGGCGGAGCGAAGATCAACAACCAGCCTGTGACCACGGGTCCATTGGCCGAACTCAGCGCGCTGGCCGCCGAATTCGAAGCAGGCAAACCGCGACTGGTGGCGATTGGCTATCCGCGCGACTGGCTCGAGGCGCTGGCCGAAGATTTGTCCGCGCGCGTCCACGCAACGGCGTCAACAATCGCCGCGCCGGTAGTGGAAGTGGTGAACCTGGACCAGAGCCGGCCCGAGCCTGTCGACGTCGTGCCGAAGCCGGCGGACAGCCAGGTGCGTGTGGAGCCCCGTACCGATGGCGTCCTGCTCGTGGTCCCTCCCGCCGGGTTGCGCAAAGGCAGCAAGGGACTGTTTGGGTTCGCCATCCTGTGGTGTTTGATCGTCGCCGTGATCACGATAGCGATTGCCGCGGCAAGCGCGAAAAACGTTCGCGGAAAACCATTCGTCGGATGGGCACTTATCGGCGTCTTCTGGCTGGTCGGCTTGAGCATGTTGACAGGTGCCGTCAACATGGCGCGACGGCGGGCGATGCTGTTGGTCGAGAACGGTCAGTTGAAGGTGGCGCAAATTGGGATCTTTGGCGCGAAGAGGTGGGATTGGAACCGTGAGAACATCGCATCCATCCGCGCCGACACCAGCGGCCTGGAGGTCAACAACGTGCCGGTCATCGAACTTCAGATTCATCCCGTCAACGGCAAAAAGGCCGGCTTCTTCGCAGGTCGCGACCAGGAGGAGCTGCGCTGGATGGCGTCGGAACTACGGCGTGCGCTGAAGGTTCCGGCCACAACGAAATGAAATCTTCAGCCTGTAGCGCCGACGTGAGGAGGCGGGATTGTTTCACCACGGATGAACACGGATGGACACGGATTCAACCCAGCCGCGAAAGAACACAGAGAACGCAAATGAGCAGCGCAGGAGAGGGTGAAGCATCAGCGTCAATCAGAACCCATCCGCGGTTGAAATTCTTTTGCCCCGTCCGTGATAAGCGATGAGGAAGTAGATCAACACCATGGCCACCGCAGCGGCCAGGCCGCCCCAAAAGAGCGGCCATCGCGTCCCGGTCGGGCGTGTGTTGGCGGCGAACCACCAGCCGGTGCCAAGATAGCCGATCAGATTGCCGGCGCCGCTCATCATCAGGGTCAGCAGCGCCTGCGCCCGCGCCCGCCAGGCGCGGTCCATTCGTTCGTCCACGTAGATCTGGGCGGTGATGAACATCAACGTGAAGGAGCACCCGTGCAGGGAGACGCCGAAGAGGATCCACCCCTTCTCATCGAGCGCGCATAGTGCGTAGCGCAGCACGCCGAAGCTGAGGCCCGCGATGAAGATCCACTTGAGCCGCCAGCTCGTCAGGAGCCGCGCCAGGGCGAACATGGCGACGATCTCGGTGACCTGGCCTAGCGTCATCCACGCGCTGGTATGTTTGAGGCCGAGTTCCCGCAGGTGCGGTGGTGTGTAGGGATAAAAGGCCGCCAGCGGAATACTGAACAACGCTGCAGTCATGAACACGACGCGATGATCGTGGTTCTTGAGCAGCGATAACGCGTCCAGCCCGAGCCGTTGGCGCAGCGTGAGGTGTTCGGCGGATTTGGGTGGCGTCACGCTCGGCAGCAACCACGTGAAAGCGGCCACCACCAGCCACGTCCAGGCGCCGCTATAACCGGCGCGCGGCGAGTTGTCGGCCTCGAGCGCACTGACCAGCCAGCAGCCCGCCACCCAGCCGAGCGTGGCCGTCGCGCGGATGGGACCGAACTCGCGTCTGGAATCGCGCAGCCGGGCGAAGACAATCGTGGACGAGATGCTCCACGTGGGTGAAGAACACAGGGCGTGCAGTTGGATCAGCGCCAGCACCAGCCATCGATTCCAACCCAGTTTGATGCCGGTGGCGGCCAGGGCCATGGCGGCGGCGGTGGCCACCGCCAGCCCGCGCAGCACCTTCACCGGCGACGCATGGCGATCGGCCATCGCGCCGAAGATCAGCGGTGAAACAAACGCCGCGAGCGCCGACGTCGCGAACGCGTAGGGTTTGATCGTGTGTAAACCGTGGGCGTCGAGCACGGCGCTCAACGGCACAAACCAAATGCCCAGCGCCGCTCCCTGAACGAAGAACAGTGCCGCCAGTTCGGTATACTCCGTCCACCGTATTACCCGTCGCACGCGCACAGGACACACCGGCGGCTGAAAAACTCAAGCTTACTCGGACGGAATTCTGCTCAGGTCGATTATGGCGGCGACTCGTTCATTTGGCGATCACAGGCCGCTGCCGCAGGACCGGCTATTTCGTGCGGCCGTCAGGGTTGGCGCCGAAGCAGCTCGCGAGTTTGTCGAAGCCGCCGTTCCAGCCCAGGTCGTGGCCGTCGCGCACCTGCTCGTTGATCAACCCTTCATGCGCGAGGGTCACCTGCGTGCCGTCCGCGTGGTCGGCGAGTTGCACGGTCACGAGCATCTCGCCCCAGGGTTCCATCACGGGATTGCTCCGCCACGTCCAGGTGTAACAAATGCGCTCGTTCTGGACGATCTCCTGATACGTGCCGATGAGCTCAGCCTCGCCGAAGTCAGTCGTGTGCATGGTGAAGCGATACGTGCCGCCGACACAGAAATCCATCTTGCCGTCGATGACGTGGCATTCGCCGGGGCCCAGCCACTTCTTGAGTTCTTCGACTGACGCGAAGGCAGCGAAGACGAGCGACCGCGGGGCACGGATGACGCGCTTGATATTGAGGATCAGTTTGTGAGTGGCAGGCGGATTCATTTTCGGGCGCGTTTGGTTTTCTGCGAGGTGTGCCTGGCCATGCCGCGTTCGAGGTAGTCGGCCAGCGAATCGAGACTGCCTTGGCAAACTCGCGATGGTGCCCGATCCATCGCCGGGCCAGGCTCAGCAGTCCGGGATTCAACTCAAGAATCCGCGGGAGAAGAGAGTTTTCATCACGGCACCAATATTTAGCCAAAAGCTCAAATAATCAATGGAATCTTCAGGCGATTTCAATCCCCACCGGGCAATGATCGGAGCCTTCCACGTCGGCGCGGATGAAGGCCCGTTTGAGGCGCGGGCGCAGCGACTTCGAGATAAGGAAATAGTCAATGCGCCAGCCGATGTTCCTTGCGCGGGCGTTGGCGAAGGGCGCCCACCAGGTGTAATGCCCGCCGCCTCTCTCGAATTCACGAAGGGTGTCGAGGAAGCCGGCCTTCAGGAAGGCGCTAAAGCCGGCGCGTTCCTCGGGCGTGAAACCGTGGTTCTTCAGGTTGGTCTTCGGGTTGGCGAGATCAATTTCGGCGTGCGCCACGTTGAGGTCGCCGCAGAAGATCACCGGTTTACGGCGTTCGAGCTGCTTGAGGTAACGGAGAAAGTCGCGGTCCCATTGCCGCCGGTACGCCAGCCGGGTGAGTTCGCGTTTCGAATTCGGCACATAAACGTTCACGAGGAAAAAGTCGGTGAACTCGGCCGAGAGCACGCGCCCTTCGTGGTCGTGCGGCGCGCGGCCGATGCCTTGGGTGACGTGGACCGGGCGTGTCCGGGTGAAGATCGCAGTGCCGGCGTAGCCTTTCTTTTGCGCCGTGTTCCAATAGGTGGTATAGGCCGCTGGCCAGAGTTGCTCGACATCGTCCGGGCTGCATTTGGTTTCCTGAAGGCAGAGCATGTCCGGCTTTTCGGCTTCGAGGTAATCGAGGAAGTTTTTCCGCAACACGGCGCGCAGGCCGTTGACGTTCCAGGACACCAGTTTCATCGTGCGATCCTATCGCCAAGAGTCTCGGATTCCAATCAAGAGAGACGCCAATCGGGGCGGATTCGGGGAGTCGATGCCGGCCCGTCGGCCAGGGTGTCTTACCGTCGGTATGAATTCGTGTTGATTCTTTTCCATTCGTGGTAAACTTCGGGCATGGCTTGGCGCATTCACGACAACGTGATCCGCGGCGAAATTGATAACCGCGAGAAGGGCGTAATCCACGGGCGCATTTGGCTCGACGGTATTGCCAAGCCGGTCCTGCTCGAGCTTAAAGGTAATGCGTGTCCGGATCTCGCCGGGTGCGTTTTGAAGTTCAATAATCCCGGCGTGACCGTTCCGCTGCGCAAAGACGCGCATTTCCATCCGCTCCAATGCGGGAGCGCCGGTGACCTGACGGCTTCGCGCAAAGTCCGGGTGTTCGATCTGCCGTTCGAGGAGGCTTATGCGATGATCAAGCGGGGCGAGCAACCTCCCGAACACATGGCCAACAGCCTGTACCTCGAATGGTTCAGCGAATTCAACGGGCGTGTGGTCATTGAAAGCGCCGATTACCGCATCGAGGTTTCCGCGCCCGCGTGGCGGTTGAAGCCGGAGGAGGACGCGCAGCGAGCCAAAGACGCCGCGGCCGGTTTTTCAGGGTTCATGCAAAAACTGACCGATGCGTTGGAAGCGCAGAAGCACGAGCCGCCCGCAGACCGCGAGTGGGACGAGTTCGACTACGAACAGTTGATGAAGGAGTCGGACGCGCGCACGGACAAATACCTGGAGCTGCTCGACAAGCACGGCGACAGTCCCGAGGCCGAGCGTCTCATCGCGGAGGAAATGGGTTGGGACGACGCGGACAAACCGGAGCCGCGCGAGGCGGCCGCGGAGGACGACTGGCTGGATGTGGATGAGATCAACCGGGTCACAGCCGAGGCGGCGGAGCAGCCGCTCGAACCGGAACCGCACACTGAGGGCGTGGACTGGATGCGGACGGACGACGGAGACATCCGCCATCCGCTGCAGCACCGTTGCTTCGAGAGCGCGATGAAACTCTGGCACGCGTGCGACGACCTGGGGCTTCCCAAGTCCGAAGACGGCGATCTCTGTCAACTGGTCAGTGAATTTCAGATCACGAGCGCGAAGCTGGCCGGAGCTTTGAATGGCCTGGCCTGCGGCCGCGACCGGCGTGAAGGCGCGTTCATCGTTGCGTATCTCAAACGCGCGCTGGATCACTTGCACAAGGCGCAGGCCGGGCTGGAGAAGGTTGCGCTGAAGAATCTTTTGCCTCCCGACATTGTGGCCGAATCCCGCGGGGATCTTTTCGACATTCGCCAGGAAATTCTTCGACTGATGAACGAATTTCGCGGACGGAAGTAAGAAACGATCGCGGCGCGGGAAAGCTGGATTCCTTTCGACGACCCCGCTATTAAGGCGGCGTGTCAAAGCTCGCCAACAAAGTCCTCGTCGTCATTGGCGGCACCGCGGGCATCGGTTTGTCCGCCGCAAAGGCGTTTGTGACCGAGGGTGCGACGGTGGTCGTGGTCGGCCGCAACGTGGAAAACGTGAAGGCTGCACAGAAGGCGCTGGGCAAATCGGCCGAAGCGTTGGTCGGCGACGCGAGCGATCCGAAGACTGCGGCGCAGGCAATTCAGACGGCGCTCAAGACATTCGGGGCTTTCCATGGCTTGTATCACGTGGCGGGCGGCAGCGGGCGCAAAAAGGGCGACGGCCCGCTGCACGAAATCACGGATGAAGGCTGGCAATACACGTCGCATCTGAACCTGACATCGCTGTTTTACTCGAATCGCGCGGCGGTTCAGCAGTTCCTCAAGCAGAAGGGGGGAGGCAGCATTTTGAACATGAGTTCGGTGCTCGGCTTCTCGCCGTCGCCGCGCTACTTCGCGACGCACGCTTACGCGGCGACGAAAGCCGCCATCATCGGTCTGGCGAAATCCGCAGCGGCTTATTACGCCAGGCAGAACATTCGCTTCAACGTGCTGGCTCCGGCGCTTGTGGCCACGCCCATGTCCGAACGCGCGCAAAGCGACCGGGCGATTTTGCGCTTCCTCAAAACAAAGCAGCCGCTCGACGGGGGACGTATCGGAAGGCCGGAGGATCTGGACGCGGCTGCGGTTTATCTCATGTCCGATGAATCGAAATTTGTAACGGGCCAGGTGCTGGCGGTGGATGGCGGTTGGTGTGTCTCGGAAGGACGAGATTGAATGACGAATGCCGAAAACCGAATGACGAAAGAAGCGCGAGTCTCGATGGAGCGAGTCGAAGGACGGCGCGATCTTCGGCCTTCGGCCTTGGTCATTCTTTTGGCATCCGTAATTGGGGAATCTGCATGGTCATGACTTACGCGACTTACGCTATTGGCATTGATTTGGGCGGGTCGAGCATCAAGGCGGTCGCGGTGACGCCGGACGGCGAGACACTGTCGCGCCACAACATCGAGTTCGATCCAGACAAGCACATGGAGTGGGCGGAGAAAATCCGCGCGCTCGTTCAGTCTGTCGGGACCGAACGCGCCAAGCCTGCTGACAGCATCGGGCTTTCAGCGCCGGGGCTCGCCGCCGCAAACGGACGCTCCATCGTTTGTATGCCGGAGCGCCTGCAAGGTCTTGAGGGTCTGGATTGGACAGAATTTCTCGGCGCCTCAAAAACGGTCCCGGTGTTGAACGACGCGCACGCGGCGCTGCTGGGCGAAGCGTGGGTTGGAGCGGCGCGCGGTTTTCAAAACGTCATCATGCTCACGCTGGGCACGGGTGTCGGCGGCGCGGCCATGGTCGATGGCCGATTGCTCCGCGGCCACATCGGTCGCGCAGGCCATTTGGGCCACTCATCGCTCGATCCCGACGGGCCGCCGGACTGCGCCGGCACGCCCGGGAGTATCGAAGTGGCCATTGGCAATTGCACGATCCAGCAACGCTCGCGCGGTCGCTTCCAAACCACGCACGATCTCATCGCGGCGCACCTGAAAGGCGACGCGGAGGCCACAGCGATCTGGCTGAAATCAGTCAAAGCGCTGGCGGCGGCGGTTTGTTCGTTCATCAATATTCTCGACCCGGAAGCGGTGATCATCGGCGGCGGCATCGCGCGGGCGGGAAAGGCGTTATTTGAGCCGTTACAGCAATTCCTCGATCCGATCGAATGGCGTCCGGTGGGCCAGCGCGCAAAAGTCCTGCCGGCTCAACTTGGCGAATTCGCGGGAGCGTTCGGGGCGGCGTCGAATGCGCTGAAACTCTTGCCTTGAGTTTTGTACTTTCCGCCGCTGCGTCTGAGACCGGCCAATGTTCAACTCCGGACGATCTTGAAACCGAAGCGGACATCTCCGAACACTCCCATCAGGTTCAGCCAGAGCGGGAGCAGCATTTCGGTCCCGCGGGCCTTTGTGATGTCGCCGAGGTCAACGATGTCCTTCCAGCCCAAGCTTTTCAACAGGGCCACGATTTTCGCCTTGGCCTCCGGATCATTGCCGCACACCAGCATCGTCGGGTTGCCCCCTTTCGCCGGCTCAACCATCACTTCGCAGTTCACGATGTTGAGCGTCTTGACGACTTTCGCCGACGGCAGTGCTTTCTGGACTTCTTCACCGAGCGAGTTCGTGTTGTAGATGGCGAGCGACGGTGGCATGCCCTTGGAAAAATCCAGTGGATTGCTCACGTCCACCACCACTTTGCCGGCCACCGCCGCGCTGACGGAGCGCACAACCTCGAGCGCGATCTCGCCCTTGAGACAGACGAAGACGATTTCACCGAAACCCGCCGCGTCGGCGAACGTTCCTTGCGATGCGCTCGCGCCGCCGGCTTTGACCCATTTGGCTGCGCTTTCATTGTTTGCGGTGCGCGAACCCATTTTCACCTGGTGGCCGAGTTGCGCGAGCTTCGTGCCCAGCGCTTCCCCGACCATTCCTGTTCCCAATATTTCGATTTTCATAATTTGTTTGTCTCAGATTGGCAGGGACGCGGACTTTTCGCGGAGAAGCTCAGGGCGATTTCAAGCGGTAAAACCGCTGGCTGGAGGAGGAGAGTGAAAGGACGACCTGATTTTCGGCCCCAACCACCTCGGTGGCGCCGGCTGAGTCCACCCAGTTTGTGGCGGCGAGATTTGGATTCTCCTGCAGCGTGAAGCCCGTCGCCGCCGCGGGCCACATGACGACAGCGGCGTTAGTGGCGGTCGGGGTGATGCCCAACGTTGGCGCGGTGGCGGGAAGCGCCGCTTTGAAGGCAGCCACCTGCATCAACCACGCGCCGGAACTCAACGCGGCCGTCGCGCTGTAGGTCTCCACCCTGGCTGCCGCTTGATCTTCGATGATGTCCGCGTCGGGCGCGGTGATGACTCGCTGTGTGAAGCCGCTACCCGGCGCTGTGAAGGTCGTGGCGGTCATGCCAGCGCCAAAGAGAAGTTCGTTGGTTGCGCTCGTGGTCACCGAGCCGCTGTCCGCGTTGGCGCCGATGGCTGAGGCCGACGCACCCGCGTCGAAGGCGTTGGTCCGCATCAATCCTGAATACTCCGCCAGACGGAGATCAATATACACGGCGGGCTGGTCGAATGTCACGGTGACGACGTTGCTCCCGCCTTTGATGTCCGCCGCGTAGTAAATGACCTGGCTCATGCCGTTGCCCCGGAAGGTGGGAACGGCAACATGGTAAACGTTGCCGGCAGAGTCGCCGACCGCACTGATGCCAGCCAGCGCATCGTTCCAGCCGATGGCAAGAATGTTCGCATTTCCTGCGGTTTGCG
>QHPA01000306.1:6578-10610 GCA_003218935.1 Verrucomicrobiota bacterium | reverse complement strand
GCCAACTCCAAGGCCGTGCGGCCAATGACCTCCTCGCGCGAATAACCCATCAGTTGCAGAAAGCTCTCGTTCACGTCGATGAAACGGCCTTCCGCCAGCGTGGCGATGGTGATCGCTACTGGACTGGCGAGAAACGCTTTCGAAAAGAGCTCCTCCGACTGGTGCAGCTTTTCTTCCGCTCGTTTGCGCTCCGTGACGTCGCGCGCGTTGATCACGATGGCCTGGACGCCGGGCTCGTTCAAGAGGTTCGTCCCGGTGCCTTCCATCCAATGCCACGAGCCGTCCTTGTGGCGGATACGATAATGCGTGGTGATGGTGCTGCCTGGCTTATGAGCCAGGTCGTCGAACAGCTTTTTCGTCATCTCGATGTCGTCGGGATGGATAAATTCAAATGCGCTGTGACCGACGACCTCAACGCCGGCGTAACCCAGATTTCGGAATGTTGCCGGTTCAGCATCGTAGAGGATGGTTCCTTTTGGGTTGATGAGGGAAATGGAATCCGAGCTTTTCTCGATCAGCGCCCGGAAGCGGCGCTCGCTTGTTTCAAGGATTTGTTCAGCTTCCCTGCGCCTCGAGATGTCCTCAATGATTCCCAGCGCGTAAAGCGGTTTGCCGTCGCGGCCGCGGATCAGGGAGGCGGTCAGATGCGCCCAAATGACGCGCTGGCCCTTTGTGACGTAGCGTTTTTCCAGTTGATAACTGGAAGTCTCCTCGTTGAATAATTTGCCTCCCAGTTGCAACGTTTGATCAACATCCTCCGGATGGGTAATATCGACGAAGCGAAGACCCACCAATTCCTGTTCCGTGTAACCCAGCATTTGGCAGAGGGCACGGTTGGCCTTGAGGATCCGAAAATCAGCGCTGCCCAGCACGATGCCGATCGGGCCTTCCTCAAAGGCTTTGCGGAACCGCTCCTCGCTCAGCCGAAGCGCTTCCTCGGACCGCTTGAGGTTCTCCGCCAAAAGAGTCAGCTCACGCGCGTGCAGCTCGGCGCTGCGTCGGCGCAACCATAAATAAACGGACGCGA
Source organism: Verrucomicrobiota bacterium (assembly GCA_003218935.1). Taxonomy (GTDB): domain Bacteria; phylum Verrucomicrobiota; class Verrucomicrobiia; order Limisphaerales; family AV2; genus AV2. Next base: position 9,583 of record QHPA01000306.1, on the reverse strand, counting down.
TAAGAAGCACAGACACAGCGAGGCTCGTCATGATGAACCGGTACGGCGGGATCGGAGAAAAATCGAAATCCTGTGCGTCGCGCGGGATCAGTCGGTAGCCGGAGTTGAACGGAGGGTCTTTGCAAAACTGACCGGCAATGCCGACAACCTCTGCTTTACCGCCGCGCAAGAGCCGGTCAGCGAACTGAGCATCACCGAAAAAACGGTCCGAGATGATCACCGGGATTTCACCCGAACGATCCCGCAGCACCAGGCCGCGTTTTTTATCCAGGAGATCCGGAGGCACGACCAGCTCTCCGGCCACGCGCACGAGCTGGCCCGAATAACGCTCGCCGAGCAAATCCGCCGACAAGACATCTCGGGGTTTGGGCAGCTCCCCTGAGCCCAACCGTCGGATTTCGACCAGCATCAACTCTTCCATTCCGTTGTGCTGTGACAGTTTCCCGCGCGCCTGGACGGAGTCGCCGCGCTTGAAGCCGCTGCTGAACAGGGCTGTGTTGCGTGTGAATAGCACAATGCCGCCGGTGCTGTCCTGCAAGCTGACGATGGTGGCATATTCCGCCGAGTCAGGGCCGAACCCGCCAAGGTTAATGGGGTCGCAGCTCAGAACGCCCGAGAGCGTGAAGGTTTCGCCCAGGCGGTCAGGAACAAAATTGCCGTCGTTGTCGCGAAGGACCTCCTGAATCGAAGTGATTCTTTCCGCCCCCAGCGCGGATACGACAACGAGCGAGACGATTGCGAAACAAGAAACGAGGAGGCGCGCGTTTGAATGCCCTCTCGCGAAAGCTGGCTCTCGTCGCGAAACGGAGGGCGCGTCCGCGAAGACACCGGACACTTGCCCCAACGGTGAAATCAGAATTGGCATGCAACGATTCCCGCTTTTTGTTGAGTCGCGTTTTCGATTCGCCGCCCGTCGCAACTTTTTCGCTCCGCCACTGGGACATCCGCGAACAACGCTCTGGCTTTCGGGAAATGGAGGTCCTCCCGGTGGCGACACGGGCTTTGTCAGCAACCTTTCAAGGTCACTTGAGTGCTTTTAATTTTTCCCGGCGGCCGTTGTTTTAGTCAAGACCAATTCCGGGAGAAAAAGTGAGTTTTCGCGACTGGCGCATGGAATTCTCCAGATTCATCGCGGCGTCCGTTTATTGCGGCGCCGGGTTGTAAGCTGGGGGCTTGCAACCAAGGGCGGTTCCTATAATCTGAGCACCTCCGCGAGTTTGACAAGTCGCGATCAGTCTGGAAAAAGATTCGGAATAGACGGCAGGCCGGCGGGGATTCATAGATTTTTAGATAGAAAGCTTATGAAAATAAAAGTGCAGATCCTGGGAGACACTCTCAACATCGAAGGAGTCAAGGAACTGAGTGCCGCCAACGCAAATTCCTTTCGCGATCAGGTGCGCGGCGCGCTGGCCGAACGCTCGAAGAACATCGACGTGGACTTGTCGCAAACGCTGTTTTTGGACAGTTGCGGTCTGGGCGCGTTGATCTCATTGCACAAGACGGCTTGCACGCGAAACGGAACGGTGCGATTGCTGAATCCAACGCCGCCCGTCGAGCAGATTCTTGAGCTCACCCGTCTGCATCGGGTCTTCGAGATCGTCAAGAAATAGGAACGCATGTCCGAATCGCCCGGCAAATCCTCGCGCGGAGTCGCGTTGCGGCTTTCGCTCGCCTGCGACCTCACCGAAGTGCGGCCCGCTATCCTGGCCGTGCGCGGGTTCCTGACTGAACAAGGTCTGGCGGAAAAGGATTTGACGAAGTGCGAACTGGCGCTGGCCGAAGCTTGCAACAACGCCATCAATCATGCCGCCGACGGGGCGAAATCGAAAGCGATTGAAATCGAAGTGATCTGCAACGCGGCGAAAGTCGAGTTGCGCGTCAACGACCACACGCCGGGTTTCGATTGGCCGCAGCGCGTCCAGCTGCCGGATTCGGAGAGCGAGCGTGGCCGGGGCTTGTACCTCATCCAGTCACTCATGGACAGCTCGGAATATTTTCGTGGTGCGGGCGAGAATTCCCTGCAGATGTGCAAGAATCGTCCGTCGCAAACGGGTTCCGTCATATTGCCTCCCGCAAATCCGGAGGAATTGAATCGCCGGCTGGCCGAGAGCGAACAAATCATCAGCGACATGGCGGAGGAGCTCAGCTCGTGTTATGAAAGCCTTTCGGCCATTTTTCGTTTCAGCGCCGAGCAGGGAAAGTCAATCAGTTTGGAGAATTTTTCGAAGCGCCTGCTGAGCGACTTGCTCCGAATCACTGCCGCGGACTGGTTCGTGCTGCGCCTGGTTCCCAAGGACCAGTCCCGGCTCGTCGTCTTCAGCGCCTCGGAACCGATGTTGGATCTGGAGCCGCTGGAAGTACCGCGCTCGGCCGAGTTAGCCCGGGCGGCGGAGGTCCGATCCGCGGTCAATCGCCAGGACCTCTGGTTCGACCAGCAAAAAACATTGGGACCCGACGATCCGCTACGCCGCGTCAAACCGGACTCGCTGGGGTTGGTGCATCCGTTTTATTTCGGTGATACGCTGATCGGCGCCCTCACGGTGGGGAAAACAATCTCGCGTGTTCCGTTCTCCGCGGCGCAGACCAACGTGGTGCATACCTTCGCTGATTTTCTTGCGATTCAAATCGTCAACGCACACTTTCAAGAGGAGCGTGTCAACAACCTGCTCGTCTCACGCGATCTGCAGATCGCCAAGAACATCCAGCGCTCGCTATTGATGAAAACAGTGCCGCAATTGCCCGGCTTCGGTCTGGCCGGTTACTGCGAGAGCGCGCGCCAGGTGGGCGGCGATTTTTATGATGCAGTCAAATTGTCCGACCACGCGTTACTATTGATTATTGCCGACGTGATGGGGAAAGGGATTCCCGCGGCCATGTTTGCGGCGATCTTGCGCAGTTTGTTGCGCGCCTTGCCGGAATTGACCAATCAACCTTCCGAACTCCTCTCGCGGGTGAACCGGCTGCTGTTCGATGAACTGTCCGAAGTGGACATGTTCATCACGGCG
>QHPA01000306.1:839-6516 GCA_003218935.1 Verrucomicrobiota bacterium | reverse complement strand
GAAACGGCTGAGTTGCCCCGGAACTGCCGTGTTCTGCTCTACACGGATGGGCTGACCGAAGCCCGCAACGCACGAGGCGAACTCTTCGGCCAGGAGCGCTTGCTGGAATGGCTGAAGGAAACCACGACCCGCCCGCGGAAGGCCGAGGAGTTGAAGGACGAACTGGCTGCAGAGCTCGCGAAATTTCAGGCGAATACGAGCTTGAAAGATGATCAGACTTTCCTGATCATGGCGGAGTGAAACGTCGCGGAAAAGGTCGATATGCCGCATAAAATACTGATTGTAGATGACGAGCCGTTCATGTTGCGCTTGATTCAACATCATTTGGAAAACGCCGGCTATGAAATGATCAAGGCCCGCAACGGGCGCGAGGCGGTTGAAGCTGCCACGCGCGAAAAACCCCGCCTCGTCGTCATGGATGCCATGATGCCAAACATGGATGGTCTCTCTGCCCTGCGGCAACTCAAGCAAGGTGTGTCCACGCGCTCCATTCCAGTCATCATGCTCACGGCCAATCCGCATAAATACACCCGCGAGGAAGCGGAATCATCCGGCGCGGCGATTTTCCTGACCAAACCCTTCAGCCCCACCCAACTCCTGGAGGAGATTCGCAAGCACACCCTGGACAGCGACGCGCCTCAACACTGAAGGGGCCGCGTCAGGCACTTTAACAACGCTGCCGGATCAAGCGCGCGCTTTTTCTTTGCTACCTGCGGGCACGGGTATAAATTTGCCTCGATATGTCACCATGAAAGCTTCAAATCAAGCAGCAGCATTTGTCCGATTTGCATTCTGTGCGTTCCTCTGGACTACGTTGATTGCACTCGGGCGTGCAGACCGGTCAAAAGTCGGCCTGATTCGCGCGCCCGAGGGCGGCATTCAGCCGCAAGCCTCGGTCGATGCCAAAGGTGTTGTCCACTTGATCTACTTCAAAGGCGAACCGCAGGGCGGCGACATTTTTTACGTTCGTCGCAAAGCCGACGAAGAGGCTTTTTCACCGCCCATCCGAGTCAACCGCCAGGCGGCGAGCGCGATAGCCACGGGGACCATTCGCGGCGCGCAACTGGCCATCGGCAGAAATGGCCGGGTGCATGTGGCCTGGATGGGAGGCCAGGGCGCCGCTCGCGCCGCGGTAAACGGCAAGGAAATCACGCCGATGCTGTACACTCGATTAAATGAGGCAGGCACGGCATTTGAACCGGAGCGCAACGTCATCACCTGGGCAGACGGGCTGGACGGAGGCGGGTCCGTCGCGGCCGATTTGCAGGGCAACGTTTATGTCGTCTGGCACGCAAGTCCGCCCGGAAACCAAAGGGGCGAAGCCGGTCGCGCGGTCTTTGTCACCCATTCGACCGACGAGGGAAGAACGTTCGAACGCGAGGCGCAGGCGAATCGCAGCGCCACCGGCGCCTGCGGCTGCTGCGGCATGCGGGCTTTCGCGGACTCGAAAGGGAGGCTTTACATCGTTTATCGCGCGGCGGATGAAATCAGCCGTGACATGACGCTCCTGGTTTCGCGCGATCACGCCGCGAGCTTCGACCTGGAGACGGTAAACCAATGGATGATTAAAAGTTGTCCGATGAGCAGTTGTGCGTTCGCCGAGAGTGATTCCGGCGTTGTGGCCGCCACGGAACGGGATGGCCAGGTTTACTTCAATGTGATCGAGCCCGAAACGTTGAGCCTTTCGCATCCGGCTCCCGCTCCCGGCGGCGAAAAGCGCCAACACCCGGTTGTGGCCGCCAACTCAAAAGGGGAGATCCTGATGGCCTGGACTGAAGGCACCGCCTGGCAAAAGGGCGGTGCGCTGGGATGGCAGCTCTTTGATAAACATGGCAAAGCAACTGCTGAAAAAGGTCGTGCCGACGGCGTGCCAGTCTGGAGCCTGCCAGCGGCCTATGCTCAACCAGACGGCAGTTTTGTGGTGATTTATTGAGGCCAGCCAATTGTGCCGACGCGGAATGGAGCCTGTGGCTGGAACGTTGACACTATCAGGCGGGCTGTTTAGTGTGACAGCAACTAAACCTTAAACGAAAATGGTCAGGATTTTCTTAATCATTGCGATCGTGGCTGGCATCGCCGCATTGGCGGTCAGCCAGTTGGTGGTGGCCCCCAAAATCAACACGCTGAACTCCGAGCTGGAAACGACAAAGCAAAGTTTATCGGCTTCTCAAGAAGCCGAGCGTAAAGCCAGGAAGGAAGCCAAAGACGCCGTGACGGCGGCCGATAAAGCCAAAAAGGAACTGGAAACGGCCAAGAACGACCTCGCTGCCGCCAGCGAAAAGGCCGATCAGCAGGAAAAGCGCGCGAACGACCTGGCAACCCGACTCGATAAGACAACTCTGGAAAGAAACGACGCGCAGACCAAGCTGGCCGCGTGGTCGGCTTTAGGTCGCTCGATTGATGAGCTTAAGGCGACGATGGTGGAAAATAAAAAGCTGGTTGGTGACAACGACGCTTTGAGGAATGAAAACAAAGTTCTGGCGCGAACGCTCAATCAGACGAAGTCGGAACTGGACCTGCTCACCGGGGCGAAAACGAAGGTGGAGTTGCCTCCGGACTTGAAAGGCAAGGTCGTGGCGGTCGATCCGAAATACGAATTTGTCGTCCTGGACATTGGGCTCGACGACGGCGTGTTGGCCCGCGGCGAAATGCTTGTGAATCGCTCCGGCAAACTGGTCGCCAAGGTTCGGATCCTGACCGCCGAATCTCATCGGAGCGTCGCCAACGTCCTGGCGGACTGGAAGCAGGGAGAAATCATGGAAGGCGATGTCGTTTTGGTCGGCCTGTGAGACTTATGCAACGCAAATCTATCAGTCTTTCGCTTGGGGTTTTTCTGCTGCTGTTGGGGGTCGTCGGCCTCCTTTGTTCCGGCTGTGCGAGCACCGAACCCGAAAACGCGTCGTCGCGACCGTGGAACGAGCCGCGCGGCTGGGAAACCGGTTTGCCGCCGGCGATGTACCAGGGGCGTTGATTTCTACACGACCAACGGGCGGCTGTAGTCTCCTCTATTTCGCGAACTCCACGCACCGCGTCTCGCGAACCACTGTGACGCGGATTTGTCCGGGATATTGCAGGGACTCTTCAATCTTTCGCGCAATGTTGCGCGCGAGGACAAAAGCCTGATCATCGTCAATTTGATCCGGCTGAACCACCACCCGCAACTCCCGGCCGGCCTGGACGGCGAAACATCTATCAACGCCTGGAAATGACAGGCCGACCTTCTCCAGGCTTTCCAATCGGTTGATATAAGTCGTCATCGTTTCCGAGCGAGCGCCGGGGCGCGAGGCGCTGATGGCGTCGGCGGCGCTGACCAGTATTCCCAGAACGTTGGTGTGGGGGACTTCGTCGTGATGCGAGGCCACGCCGTTGATTACGTCTTCGGATTCACCGTAACGCTTGATGAACTCTGCCCCGATGATGGCGTGGGAACCTTCGACCTCGTGATTGATGGCCTTGCCGATGTCGTGCAGCAGGCCGGCCCGCTTGGCTGCGGTAACGTCGAGCCCTAATTCCGCTCCCATCAGAGCCATTAGCTGGGCGACTTCTACCGAGTGATCAAGGATGTTCTGCGAGAAACTGTGGCGGAAGCGAAGCCGGCCCAGTCGCTTCACGATTTCCACGTGCATCGGCGGCAACCCGAGCTTGAAGACCGCACGAGCTTGGTCAACGCCAGGCGGGCGATCTCTCGGCGCACCGGATCGAAGCCGGCGATGGTTACGGCGTCCGGCGTCTCATCGATGATGATGTCGACTCCGGTCGCGGCTTCGAAGGCGCGGATATTGCGCCCTTCGCGGCCGATGATCCGCCCTTTGATGTCGTCACCCTGCAACGCCACTGTGGCCGTGGTTGTTTCAAAAGTGTGTTCGCCTGCGTACCGTTGGATGGCCAGACTGATCAGGCGACGGGCCTGATCTTCCGCCTTCAGCTTGGCTTCCTCCAGAATGTGCCGCGTCAAATCCGTCGCGTCCCGCAGCGCTTCCTGTTCAACTTCTTTCAAGAGCAACCCGCGGGCCTCGGCTTCGCTCAAATGGGAAAGTTTTTGGAGCTGTTCCTTGCGCAGCCTGGCAAGCCAGACCAACTCGTTGCGTTCGGATTCGACCGTGCATTTCTTTTCTTCCAGATCCTGCTGGTTGTCGCGCAAATCCTTTTCTCGCTGCGCCAGTCCTTCCAGTTGTCGGTTGATTAAGGATTCCCGTTCCGCCAGACGCTGTTCGAAGTCAATGAGTTCGCGCCGGCGTGTGCCGAAGGACTTTTCGGTTTGCTCGCGGAGTTTCAGAGCCTCTTCATTGGCAGCGAGCCGCGCCTCGCGCAAAATGGCCTCGACTTCCCGGTGGGCGCTTTCCAGAACCGACTTCTCCTCGGCAACGCGTGTGGCGCGAAGTTTTCGCTGCTTCCACCGGAGAAACCAGTAACCCAACACTACGCCCGAGGTGAGGAACAGGGCGCCTTCCCAGAATAATTGTGCCGCCAACATCATTTCTTGACCGCGCTCTGGCAGGCCCGGCGCCAGCGCGTCGGTGTCAATATATAATCCAGACAAATGTCATGCGGCTCGGCCGGAATGTCGTCCACGATCTGTTCGTCGAACGCGCTTCCACACTTGATGCCGCGAACGAACGAAAGCAACCGGTCGTAAAATCCCTTTCCCCTTCCGAGCCTTCGCCCGTCCAAAGTGAATGCTACTCCAGGTGCCAGTATAAAGTCCAGTCTCTTTAACGGCACTTCGAGGCAGTTTGCCCTCGGTTCGACAATTCCAAAGCGGCCGGGCCGCAAATCCTCTGTGAGATCAAGCACCTGACAGGCCACGTAACATTGGCTTTCCGGATCAAACCGGGGCAGGGTCAGTGTTTTGCCTGTTGCCAGCGCGTCCCGCAGTAACGCTTCAACATCGAGTTCGCTGGATAGCGGCGCATAGAGCAGGACGATCTGCGCTTCACGCCAAATCTGCTCCTGTTGCAGCCTCGAACAAGCCTGAGTGGAAGCTGCGAGGCGATCGGACGGGGAAAACCGCTTCAGTTCGTTGCGAACGCGGCGGCGCAGCGCGGCCTTTTGCTCCCGAACGTTTTCATTCATTGCTGCTCCCGCTCCCGCGGTTGAGTCGGCCCGGCTTTTGGCTTGGACCGTTGGGCTTTGGCTTGCGCCGTGAGTGTTCGCCATTTCTCGACCCGCTCCTTGATCTTCTTTTCGGCGCCTTGATCCGACGGGTCATAGTAATGTTTTTCGGCGCCGAGGTACTCCTGAACCACGAAGTGCTCGGGAAAATCGTGGGCATATTGGTAACCCTCGCCCTGGCCGAGCCGCCTGGCACCGGGATAATGCGCATCGCGTAAATGCTCCGGCACCGGCAGAGTGCGCCCGGAACGAACGTCTCCCAACGCAGCGTCAATGGCGGTGATGACAGAATTACTCTTGTTCGCCGTGGCGATGTAAAGCGCCGCCTCGGCAATAGGAATGCGCGCCTCCGGCCAGCCGATGAATTCCGCCGCTTGAAAGGCCGCGTTGGCCAGCACCAGCGCCATCGGGTCGGCCAACCCCACGTCCTCCGCCGCATGAATCACGATGCGGCGCGCAATGAAGCGCGGATCCTCGCCCGCGTGGATCATTTTCGCCAGCCAATACAGCGTCGCGTCCGGGTCACTGCCACGCATCGACTTGATAAAAGCGGAAATTGTGTTGT
>QHPA01000306.1:0-830 GCA_003218935.1 Verrucomicrobiota bacterium | reverse complement strand
CGGGCGCAGTGGTGAGCGCGGCGATCTCCAGCGAGTTCAACGCTTTGCGGGCGTCGCCATCGGCCACTTTTGCCAGGTGACGCAACGCAGTTTCGGCGGCTCGAATTTTAAAGTGACCCAGACCCCGTTCCGTGTCGGCCAGCGCCCGTCTGAGCAATTCGTAAAGTACATCTTCGCCCAACGGACTGAGTTCAAAAATCTGTGAACGTGAGACCAGGGGCGAGTTGACGAAGAAGAACGGGTTGTGCGTCGTCGCGCCGATCAAACGCACCACGCCGCTCTCCACGTCCGGCAGCAACACGTCCTGCTGCGCTTTGTTGAACCGGTGAATTTCGTCGATGAACAGAATCGTCGATTGTCCCTTGTTCTCCAGCCGATTGGCCGCCGTCGAGAGCACCCGTCGCATGTCGGCCACGTTTGACTCGACGCCGCTGAGTCGTTCAAATTTGCTTTTGGTCTGGTTGGCGATGATTTGCGCCAGCGAGGTCTTGCCTGTGCCGGGCGGTCCGTAAAAAATCAGTGATTGAATGCGGTCCGCCTCAATGGCGCGGCGGAGCAACTGGCCCGGCCCGAGGAGGTGTGACTGGCCGGTGAATTCCTCGAGATTGCGAGGCCGCATTCGCGCAGCGAGCGGTTGATGGTGAAACGATTCTTCCTCCGTGGGAGTCGATTCGGCCGCTCCAGGCGCGGACCGGGAAGCGAACAAGTCATCGCGCGGCATGGCGTTAACTTAGCAGTTCGGCGGCGAGTTGCCTAGCAGCGGTTTGATCACTCCAAATGATTTGCAAACAAAAACCCCACCGTAATGCCGTGTATAACAGTTCCTTTGA
>QHPA01000305.1 GCA_003218935.1 Verrucomicrobiota bacterium | reverse complement strand
GCGGCGAACTCATCGCGCAAAAGGACGCCTTCCTTTGCGCGGCAAAAGGCGTCAGCGTCGGTATTGCGTTCAATAAAAAAATCGGGGTTGGTTTGTTCGGCGGCGAGGGCTTCATCATGGAACGGTTGCAAGGCGACGGGTGGGCATTTATCCACGCGGGCGGAACGATCTACCAGCGCGAACTCGGCCCCGGCGAAGTGCTGCGGGTGGACACGGGTTGCATTGTGGCTTTTCAACCGAACGTTCAATTCGACATCCAATTCGTCGGCAAAATCAAATCGGCCCTGTTCGGCGGGGAAGGTTTGTTCTTCGCGACGCTGCGCGGGCCGGGCCGGATCTGGCTCCAGTCGCTTCCGTTCAGCCGCATGGCCGACCGTATCATCGCCGCGGCGCCCAAAGCCGGCGGGAAGGGGCGTGAAGAAGGTTCCATCCTCGGTGGCTTGGGTCGTTTGATCGATGGAGACAACTCCTGAGGGCGTGTCCAGAATTCAGGTGAAAAAACTTTTCCGCAACGCCGCGGGCGTTCTACTGGTCTCCACCCTTTTGGCGTCATGCTCGCGAAGTGATTCCAACCGTGCCGTTGTTTCTGGAACGATTGACACGGACGAAGTCCACGTCGCTTCGCGCTACGGCGGGCGCGTGGAAAAAATTCTGGCGCAGGAGGGCGACACGCTGAAAGCCGGGCAGGTGATTGCTGAATTGGACGCCGCGGAACTGAAGGCGCGGCGGGATCAGGCCACCGCCCTGGTGGCGGAGCTGGTCGCCGGGCCGCGCAAGGAGGAGATCGAAGCAGCCAGACACGACTGGGAATCGCTGACCGCACAGCTCGAACTGGCGCGCGCCGACGCCAGGCGCGCCGACGAACTGTTTGCCAGCAAGACCATTTCCGACACGGAGCACGACCAGGCCGCGAGCCGCGCGCAGGCATTGGAGAAAAGCGTCGCCGCCGCAAAGAGCCGCTGTGATTTGCTCCTGGCCGGCACGCGTCCGGAACGCGTCGCGCAGGCCCAGGCACAATTGGCGGAAATCGAAACGCAGTTGAGCGAAATGCGCATTGCGGCGCCGACCGATAGCGTTCTGGAGGTGTTAAGCGTCAAGGCGGGGGATGTGCTCGCGCCCAATCGCGAAGTGGCAACCCTGCTGCTGCCGCAGCACCTCTGGGTGCGTGTTTACGTGCCTGAACCATGGCTGGGGCACATTAAACCCGGCGAGCGGGTGAAAGTGAAGGTTGATTCCTTTCCGAACAAGGAGTTTGGAGGCACGATCGAGCAAATTGCGCGCGCCGCGGAATTCACACCGCGCAACGTCCAGACGTTGGAGGAGCGCATCAAGCAGGTGTTCGGGGTGAAGGTGGGCCTGGACAATCACGAAGGATTGCTGCGCGCCGGCATGTCCGCCGATGTCTCCTTTCCCAATCTCCCGTCCGACCTCAAAAAAACCGGCGCCGTAAATTGAGTCCGCCGGTTCTGCGCCGATCAGGGCGTGCTGCCATAAGCGAAGCTTGCCAACGCGGCGAGCGCCGCGGCAAGGCCCGCGCCCTTCCGCAAAGTGAAGGGTTCGGCGAGGAAAAAGAAACCGAGCACGGCGGTGACGACGAATCCCATCTGTGCGATCGGCACAAGCACGCTCGCTTCGCCCCGCGCCAGGCTTTCCACCAGAAAAACGAATGCGCCCGCAAGCACGAGCGCCGCCACCGGCGCGTAGCGCCAGGCGTGCGCCGCGGGCCGGAGCCGGCCATCCACCCCGCCGGCGAACGCGGTCGCGAGCGTCACGACCACGGCTGCCTGCGCCACGACGAGCGTGGCCGGCGTCGCACCCGCGCGCAATCCGATCTTGTGGATGAAATTACCGATTCCAACCGCAACGGTGGCGAGCAACACGCGCGCGAGTGACGTTGCGCCCCTGCGGCGAGTGTTTCCGACAGTCGAATCACCCAGCAGCAGCCAGACCGCGATGAGCGCGAGCGTCAATCCGGCGAGCTTCGCGGTGGTGAGCGGCTCGGCGAGCAGCCACATCCCCAGCGCCGCGGTGACCGTGAAGCTCAGGCGGAAAATCGGCGCGTTCACGCTCACCGAGCCCGATTTCAAGCTGTAGGCGAAATTGTAAAAGCCGGTGAAGATAAAAAACCCCGCCAGGCCGCCCCACAGCGCCGCGCGGCCGAAGGCGAGTGAGCCGGTGACCATTCCGTACAGGATCACCGTCGGCGTGAAGACCCAGGACTGCACCATCAGAAAGTGGTGCGCTTGAACCCCGGCTGCCGCGCCGCGCTTATAGACAAAATCGCCGATCCCGAAGAGAAGCGTCGAGGCGAGCGCAAGTTCGATTCCGGGTGTCACTCCATTCCCTTTTAGGCCGTCAAAGTCTTCCTGACCGAATCGCTCGTGAGCAAAAACGCGATGGCCAGGTAAAAACCAGCAACCACATATGGTTAGGCCGCACGGTCTCAAGCTCCATATCCGTACTCTCTCAATCTGCTCTTGAGCCACAGGTAAAGCGGGATCCCAAGAAGCCCAAAGACCAGACTGAACGCCCAGCCCAAACGCGTCGGCTTCTGCGGATGTCCGAGCAGGGCGGTCGCTCTCTCCGGGAAAAAAGTGTAAACAATGCCGAGCGCGAGAATCAGCGGAGTGATGCCTGCGCCCTTGAGTGAAGTCGTGACGCTCTCCTCATGGCGCGACGCAGCCAATAGCGGTGAAACGACACTGAGGTATGCGATGACGGTGCCACCGACGAGCGCCAGGATGCCAATGCCGCGTACGGAAAGCTGGCGGTTCATGAACGTCTGCTTGGGCTGTTGTTCGCTGGACATGAGATGCGCGCAGTGCGGCCTAGACCTTGTGGCTGACGGGCCACAGTCACAACAGGTTATCTCCCCGGACGGACAGTGGGCGGAACATAGCCGAGGTGCCACTGGTAATTCCAGAGATTTTCCAGCGATGACAGTTCAGCGTGGCCGTCAGCGAAACTCAGGTTGATGGCCCCCGGCAATCTCTGTTTGAGATCGACCTTTCGGATCGAACCGTCGGTGGGGGAGGCGCCATGACGGGCGATCAGACAGCGTTGCATTTCCTGATCGGCCACGGTACCTCCCTGGAATAAGTCAGGAGTCGGTCGATCAGTCGCTTTGGGCCAGATGTCGGGCCAGACGGCATCCATGAAATACGGCGTTTGCGCCGAATGAGTGATCGCGCTGTCATTGGCAAAACACTTCGAGCCATCATTCGGAAAATACAACTGCGTAGCTCCTTTAAAGGGGTAAAACCAACCATTGAGGGCATAGCTCCCCAACATCAGATTCGCGCCTGAATTCCAGGACCAAGGATGGAGGGCATCGCCCTGGCCATTGACACGGTTTGTGGACGACGCGGTCGGACAAAGCCGGATTGCCGCCACCTTGGCTTGATAATCAATGAGCGTCTTCATCCAGAGCGTATCGACGGTCGTGTAATCGATCGGCTTGCCGGTATCGTGTTGATACAGAATAGCGGCCAGCGCCAACTGCCTCAGATTGCTGACGCACTTGATTTGGCGGGCTTTCTGTTTGGCCTTGCTCAATGCGGGCAGGAGCAAGCCGGCCAGGATCGCGATGATGGCGATCAACCACCAGGAGATCAATCAGCGTAAAGCCGCTACCCCGCGATTTGAGAGAGGCGGGGATACAATAGTGTTTGAAATCCATAACGCTGCACCGTCGTGCATACCAGAAAAGTTCCCCGCACGCCATCCTAAAATCCGGTAGTGGTACATTTTGCGATGGTAGGGACGCCGCGCTGCGGCGTCACCGGCCGCGTCCAGCGGACGGAATCTCGTTATCCATTGCTTTGCTTACATTCCGTTGCGCCGCTGAACGCGGCGCGGTCATCGCAGCGCGATGACCCTACCTTGAAATTGCAAACTGTACCACCACCTAAAAATCCTTCGCCACTGAACCGTTGGACGGAATGCTGGCTGCATCCCCGAAACCAGAGCCTTTGTTCTCCGCTGCGCCTCTTTGAGCCGATCCACAGCTTGCGGTTGGTTGCGACACCATTTCA
>QHPA01000167.1:14581-17733 GCA_003218935.1 Verrucomicrobiota bacterium | reverse complement strand
GGGAATGGGCCATTGTCCGCATGGCACAGGAAGGCGTCAGCGAGTTTCATCCGTTGTGTTGGGATCATCAAATCAGCAACGCGGATTTGGATGCCGAGCAGCGCCAAGCGGTCGAACGCATCCTGCGCTCGCGGGATTTCGTCACGCTGTTCCGCGGGGGAGCCGGAACGGGCAAGAGCTACACCCTCCGGGAAGTGGTGCGCGGGCTTCGACTGGCGGGCCGAGCGGTGCAAGTCCTCGCGCCGCAGCGTCAGCAAGTCATGGATTTGGAGAAAGACGGCTTCGACGGCGCGCAAACTGTCAGCGCCTTCCTCGCTCGCGGCAAACTCGCGGACTATGGCGTGGTGATCGTGGACGAGGCCGGACAGATTGGCGGCAAACAAATGCTCGCGCTGCTGGAATTGGCTCGCGAGCACACGGGCCGGCTGATTCTTGCCGGCGACACCCGTCAGCACGGGGCCGTGGAAGCCTCAGACGCGCTGCGGGCGATTGAAAAATATTCGGGCGCGCGTGTGGCGGAGCTGACCAACATTCGCCGCCAGAATCCCGGACTCGCCCGGACGAAAGAGGAACGGCAGCGCATCAGACAATACAGGCAGGCCGTCACTGAAGCCCGTGACGGCAAACTGGCCCAGTCCTTCGACAGACTGGATAAGCACGGCGCAATTACTGAGTGCACGCCAGGGAACCAACATGAGAAACTGATCGAGCGTTACCTGGAACTCGTGAAGGCCAGACACCGCACGGTGGTCGTCTCACAAAGTTGGAATGAAATCCACGAAGTGAACGAACAAATCCGACACTCACTGAAGGCACACGGGCTTATCGGCGAAACCGAAACCACGGTGACGACCTTGCGGCCGGTGGATTTGACGGACGCGCAGAAACGCGACGGCCGTTCTTACGACGAGGACACGGTGCTGGTCTTCAACCGCAACGTCCGGGGTTTTCACAAAGGCGATGCCGCGCGACTGCGGGCCATTACCGAGACGCACCTGATTGTCGAGGGCGATGAGCGCGTCGCCTGCGTGCCGTTCAAACATCTGGACCGGGTGACCGTCTGCCAGCGCAAGGAACTGGCCCTGTCAGCCGAGGACCGGCTGCAACTCAAGGCCAACGGTCGAAGCGAAGAGGGCCGCAAACTGGCCAACGGCGAGCTCGTCGCCGTGCGAGAAGTGCATCCCGACGGCCGGATTCAACTGACCGACGGGCGCGTCCTGGAAAAGAGCTTTCGGCAATTCGTGCGCGGTTATGCGGTCACGTCTTACGCCGCTCAAGGCAGGACGGTCGATTATGTCCTGTTCTCCGATTCGGCGGTGCGCGCCGCGACGAACGATCACCAATGGTACGTGACGATTTCGCGGGGACGCAGAGGCGTCCACATCTTCACCACCGACAAAGCGCAATTGCGCGAGAACATCACGCGCAGCGGGCAACGTCCGCTGGCCGTGGAAATGAGGTCCCACTGGTTCAGGAACACTCCACGCTACCAGCGGATGGTCGCGCGCTTCGGCGAACAGGTCGCCCGGCGGCTCGAGCGCAGGCGCCGTGCGCGTCTATATGAAGAGTCCCGTCAGAAAAGAATTCAGGTTCGGCAGGTTCAAACCGCATGGCGCAATGAACTTTGAATGGGCCAATCAAATGCCATTCGTCGAATCGTCTCTGGAACCAATTCCTGCCAGTGGATCATACCAGGATGTCGCGCTTCGAACAGACGCCCGGAGTAGTTGTTCTTCAATGCGGTCAGCGCCCGGATATAATTTGCCAGTGTTTCCTTCCGCGTTGCTTCGTCGGGAACCTGTGCGCGCACGTCCTCCAAAAAGTGCGGCACGCACAGACTGAGCATGGCGACGTGTTTCACGTCCTGACGAGGCCGCTCCGGCAAATCCTGCTCGATGTCCACCGCATTGCGAATCTTCCCGTGCAACAGCAGCACCGGATCGAGCACGCGCACCAGCACCAGCCGGTTGCTGCCTTCGGGCTGAAAAGTGTTCTCGCGCACAAAGTCGCGGATGGTCTGCTGCGGCACGCCTTTGATTTCCAAAAGAAACTCCACCGTCAGTGGTCGGTCGGTTGCAGGAGAACTGACGACGCCTTGCAGCGGCCCTCCACCCACTACCGGCGGCGAGTATTGCCAGCCCAAAGTTTGCGCCACGCGCCGAGCGCTCGCTTCGCTGCCGATAACATCAAGGTCTTTGCTGGTGAAAGGCAGATGCGAACGCAGTCGCGGTTCGTGCGGCAAATACAGTTTTCCCCAATAATTGACGGCATGGCCGCCCACCACGATGAAGGGTTTTCCGTCGTCACCCGGCTGGGTGAGAATAGCAAGGAAGAGAATATCGGCAGCGGACTGGACGATGGCGTTTTCCAGTTGCAGTTGCTCCGGCGTGACTTCGCCCTTCGCCAGCCGCCGCAGGTCCTCCGCGCGCTGGCGACCTTCAATCAATCGAATGTCAACTGCTTCGCTCATCGCCGCTAATCTACCGCCTTTTGATCTCGTTGCCAAGCTCTCTTGCGCCCTGCCCGCGCCCGAAGCGCGGGCAGGCTCCATTTCAAGCCGCGAACGATTGGCTGCTATCATCGTCGGACCATTGCCGCCGTTCCCGGTTTTCGGCGATGACGGGCGGCAGCGGCGGCGGTGTCGCCCGCGCCTTGATGACCGGCGGGGCGTCCACGACGTATTGTGGCCGGGTTGGTCTGCGCCAGAACCCACCGCTCAGAATCCACACAATGAGCAGCGGCGACAGCCAGACGCAAACCATGTAGGTCTCGAGGCCGTGTTCGGCGATGACACCATCCAGCCAGCGGAACACCGGGTCCAGCGTTTCGATAGGATGCTTATTCATGCGGTCCTCTTTTCCTCATGAGTTGACGGCTTGTGCCGCCTGCTGCTCTGGACTCAGAGAAGCGTTTTGGGCCGGCTTGAACGGCACAACCTTTTGCTCGTACTCCTCCAGCGGCGGCAATGTGACCTGCGCCTTCTTGGCATACGCTCGGTGCACCGCCTTGCTGTTATGACCCAACGCCAGTTGTGCGAACCGTTCTGGATAACCCGCCGTCTTTGCCCGCTCCGCCCACGCATAGCGGTACGAATGCAACGATACACCGTGAATGCCCAGGCCCACACAACGCTGCTTGAATTCCGTGGACCG
>QHPA01000167.1:0-14555 GCA_003218935.1 Verrucomicrobiota bacterium | reverse complement strand
GATCTGGGGTGGCTGCTGCCCGCGCCAGCGCGTCTTCATCCGGATGAAGCAGATGATCCGCGCCTGCCAATCCACGTCCTCGGCTTGCAGGTTTGCCAAATCCGATTGCGACGCGCCCAGGTGCCAAGCGAGTTGATAGAAGGCCTTACGCTCCGGGTTCTTCTCTCGTTCGACAATCTTGGAGTGTTCTTCCCAGGTGATGCCGCGCTTGTCCTTGAAACGCACGGCAGGCCACTGACGTTTGGGAATCAACGGCCAGGGCAGCCAATTCATGTCCACGCAGAAGTTGTGCAAGCGGCGCAGATAGACGTTGGTGGAGACCGTGCCCATCTGAAGGACTTTCAGAAGCTGTTCGCCTTGGGTCTCGATGATGACCTGCGGCAGCAAAAGGAAAAACGCCTTGTCCTTCGCGGCGGTTTTCCAGCGGTGTCGGTTAGCTCCCTGCTTGGTATTGGTCAACGCCTCGATGGCGTGTTGCCAGGTGCGCGTGGTAATGCCATTGTCGCTGCCAGCGAGATAGGCTTTAGCGATTTGGAGATTGAGCACCGGCTGGCGTTGAGCCCGGTTCTTCGCTTCGATGATTTGCTGCGCTGCATCCTCATCCGCGGTGCCAAGACTGGTGCGCTTACCGGTCTTGGTGTCCACGCAGTAAAATGCTCCACCGCGAATGCCCCGACGAATTAGGCGGTAACGTGTTTTCATAATTTTCACGCAACCGCGAGGATAAATGAAGCCGACTCCGCTGGGTTAGCGAGTAGCGGGCGAGTTAAACGCCAATTACGCTAATTCCTTTCGGAGTACGAAAATTGGTGTCCGTTTTGGTGTCCGTTTCGGACCCTCTGACTCCAAACTCCTTGCTGCACCCGCAGTTCGGATTGGAGGCGGAGGTCGGAATCGAACCGACGAATGCAGCTTTTGCAGAGCCGTGCCTTACCACTTGGCTACTCCGCCTCTCGATGCGCGCAGCATAATTAAGTTCTCCTCCCGCGCAAGGGCAAGTTTTGCCGTCCTTCGTTCCGTCGTTCTGTCATGCCGGGGAGCCGAGTCGGCGACGATTGCGCCAAAGTTCATTCGGCTTAAAAATCCCTGCCGGCGTGATAATCCCGGTGATCAAGTCAGGCGGCGTCACGTCAAAACCGGGATTGCGCGCCCCGCTGGCTGGATTGGCGACGCGCACATAGACGCGACTCGTTGATTTCGGATTTCGGGTTTCGGACTTCGGATTTCTCACAGCGCCCCAGGCACCGAGCACTTCACTTTGATCGCGTTCCTCAATCGGAATCTCGCGCCCGGACGAAAGCTCCCAATCAATCGTCGAGAGTGGAATCGCCACGTAGCACGGAATGTTGTGGCGTTCGGCCAGGACCGCTTTCGTGTAGGTGCCGATCTTGTTCGTCACCTCGCCGGTGCGTCCGAGCGTGCGGTCGCTCCCGACGATGACCAGATCGATTTCACCCCGTTGCATCAGATGGCCGGCGGCATTGTCGGCAATGACTTCGTGTGAAATCCCTTGTTGCGCCAGCTCCCAGGCGGTCAACGTCGCCCCTTGCGAACGCGGGCGGGTCTCATCGCAGAAGACATGAAATTTTTTCCCTTGCGCCTGCGCGGCATAGAACGGCGCCGTGGCCGTGCCGACATCCACAAAAGCGAGCCAGCCCGCGTTGCAATGGGTTAGAATCCTCATTCCGTCTCGGATCAGCGGCGCTCCGTGGCGGCCAATCGCCTGGCAATGTTTCACGTCATCGTTGGCGAACTCCTCCGCGGCCGCCAGCGCCAATGCCTGCCGTTCTGGCACGGTCTCGCCCGCGCTCATGCAGATCATTGCCGCGAAACGCGCGCGCTCCCTGGGCCAGTCCGTAAGCCGCCGTTGCGCCGATGGCGCCGGCGCCGCGTACGATCATTTCCCGGATGGCACGGGCGGTCTCGCGAAAGTCGCGCGTGGCGATCACTTCAAATTGGTGCGGCAGCAACCGCTGCTCGACGAGCAAAACCGCATTCTTGCGCGAATTAAAAGTAACAGTGCGATAGTGCCGAGCGCGTCGACCAACAGCGACGTTCATGAAAACAAACTAGCGGCCCTGCCCTGTCGCGCAACCGCAGAATTCAAAGGATTTTGATTTCCATCGCCTTGATGCGGGCACGGATTTTCTTGTAGAGGGGATGCTTGCGCAGCTTGGCCAGATCGGGGTCCTTCGACAGCCATTTGAAATCGCGGTAACCGAGGTCAAGCGCGCGGTTCAGAGCCACAGCCGCGGACTCAAACTGTTCCGTGAGCGAGTAACTGCAAGCCAGGTTGTAATGCACCAGCGCGTCGCCCGGCCGCAGTCGGACCAACTGCTCGTCCACCTTCAGGCCGTCTTCAAATCGGCCGCGGCGCGTGTAGTTGTCGCCGAGGATTTGCAGCGCATCGATATAACCCGGGTCGCGGCGGACCACGCCTTCCAGGAACCCGATTTCGATGTCCAGGTTGCGTTCCTGTTCGCGCGTCATTTTTTTCGATCGTTTGGACGGCATGAAACCGGCCGCATGATTGCACAGGGCGCGCTCAAGTCAAGGGGATGGCCGTGTAGCGCCGCCATCCCTGGCTGCCGGTTTGGCGGTATCCGTGCCGCCAGTTTCATTCAATTGCGTCTCATCCAAATGTCCGCGCAATCCACTCGCTCCAATGATTTAATCGGTCGGGAAATTGATTTGAATTGAGCGTCCGAACATTCAATAACCCAGCCATGCGATGCTACGTCACCGGCGCGTCCGGGTTCATCGGCGCGAACCTCGTTCACGAACTGGCCGCGCGCGGGCATCAGGTGAAGGCGCTGCTGCGTCCGGAAAGCGATTTGCGCGGATTGAGAGGCGCGGATTTCGAGCGCGTCAACGGTGAGGTGAGCGACCCGAAGAAGCTCGTTGCCTCGATGCGCGGCTGCGACTGGTGCTTCCACGTCGCGGCAAGTTATCGCCTGTGGCTGCGCGACTACGCGCCGATGTACGCCGCGAACGTCGAAGGCACGCGTAACGTGATCGAAGCCGCGGCGGAAGCCGGCTGCTCGCGCATCGTTTACACAAGCACCGTCGGCTGCATTGGCTTGCCGAAAGAGGTCAACCGCGTTGTGACGCCCACGGATGAATCCACACCCGTATCCGAATCGCAGATGAGCAACCACTACAAACTATCGAAGTGGAAGGCGGAGGTGGTCGCGCGCGAACTGGCGGCCAAAGGCGCGCCGGTGATCATCGTCAATCCGAGCGCGCCCGTCGGCCCGCGCGACGTCAAACCGACGCCGACCGGCCAGGTCATTGTCGATTTTCTGAAGCGCAAAATGCCAGCCTACCTCGAGACCGGCCTGAATTGGGTGCACGTGCGCGACGTCGCCATCGGCCACATCCTCGCCGCGGAAAAAGGCCGGATCGGCCAACGCTACATTCTGGGCAACGCGGAAGGGAACTGGACGATGCAGCAGACGTTCGCCGCGCTCGAAGAGGTCTCAGGCGTGCCCGCGCCAAAAATGCGCATTCCCTATTTCGCCGCGCTGGCCGTCGCGCATGTGAATGAGGTGGTGGCCGGGGTGACCGGCAAACCGCCCAAGGCACCGCTGGCCGGCGTGCGGATGGCGAAGTACAAAATGTGGTTCAATCCGGCCAAAGCGATTCGCGACCTCGGCCTGCCGCAGACGCCGCCAAAACAGGCGCTGGCGGACGCGGTGGAGTGGTTTCGAGTGAACGGGTATGCAAGAGAGGCAGAAGGTTTGGACCGCTAATGAATGCTAATCAACGCGAACAAATGCCCAACCGAGCTTCTCGCACTGGGGATGGGGACCGATTCATTTCGTATCCGTGTTTATCCGTGTGAATCCGGAAAGCGCCAAGCAAAGCTTGGCTGGTTCAGGAGGTTTGGTGTTGGCTCTGGCGGGCTGAGGGTGCCCATGGTTGAACGACAAAAGAGGGTTCGCGACAACCTGGTGGGGCGAGCGTCCTCGCGAGCCCTGACATCCAGAGGGCAGATCAGGGCTCGCGAGTACGCTCGCCCCACCGAACCGGGTTCACTCCCGGAAATTCTGAACACTCAAGGCGACGGGGAAGTCGTGGGCACGCACGGCGGCGATGACCGTTTGCAGCTCATCCCTGCTCTTGCCGGTCACGCGGATTTCCTCGCCCTGAATCTGTGTCGTCACCTTGAACTTGCCGTCGCGGATGAACCCGGTGATCTGCTTCGCGATGGCCGGCTCGATTCCCTGCTTGATTTTGATGACCTGCCGCGCGTGGCCGAGTGGTGAAAGGTCCGGCTCGCCCTTGTCCACGCTCTTGAGGCTGATGCTGCGCCTGGCCAGCTTGCCGATGACGATTTCGACAAGCGCCTTTATCTTGAACTGGTCCTCAGCAGACAATTTGATCTCGTTTTTTTCCAGCGCAATCCCGGCGTTGCTCCCCTTGAAGTCAAAGCGGTTGGCCAGTTCCTTTCTGGCCTGATTGACGGCGTTTTCGATCTCCATCGGGTTCACCTGCGAAACGATGTCGAAAGATGGCATGAGGTAGATGCTAATCAACCAGCCGATCGGCGAAAAGAAGATAAACTATGGGATGGATATTCCGGATGTCCGGCCTTTGAGAGCATCGTTCTGATCAAACCGATTCGTTGAACCCGGCTGATGCGGACCGTTCGTCAACACTTGGACAAAGAATTTTTGTACTGACCTTTAGCCGGGGTTCGGTCCACACTTCTTGTCGCTGGCAGCAGCGGCGGCAATCAATGAAGTTGGAATCCTCTGAGTTCGATTTGGTAATCGAGGCTGGCCGGACGGAACGCCACTACTGGATGGACTTGTGGCGTTACCGCGAGCTTTTCTATTTCCTGGCATGGCGCGATATTCTGGTCCGCTACAAGCAGACGGTCATTGGGATTGCGTGGGCGCTGATTCGACCGGTGCTTGCCATGTTGGTCCTTACGGTGGTGTTCGGGAAACTGGCCAGGCTTCCGTCTGGCGACTTCCCTTATCCGATTCTGGTCTTTTGCGGACTGTTGCCCTGGCAGTTTTTTTCAAGCTCATTGTCTGAAAGCAGCAACAGCCTGATCGCCAATTCCAACCTGATTTCAAAGGTGTACTTTCCGCGCCTGGTTGTGCCCGCCAGCGCGGTGATCACCAGTCTGGTGGACTTTCTGATCGCGAGCGGCTTTCTGGCGGTGCTGATGATGTGGTACCAGCTCGTGCCTGACTGGCGGACCGTCACTCTGCCGCTTTTCATCACCATAACCTTTGTGGCTGCGATCGGCCCCGGCATGTGGCTGGCGGCGCTCAATGTGAAGTACCGCGATTTCAGATACGTCGTGCCGTTCCTGGTCCAATTCGGTCTTTACTTTTCTCCGGTCGGTTTTAGTAGCAGCGTTGTGCCCGATTCGTGGAGGCTGATATACTATTTGAATCCGATGGCGGGAGTGATCGACGGGTTCCGCTGGGCGATCCTCGGCCCGCCAGCGGCGATTTTCCTGCCCGGTTTCTGCATCTCGATGGTGATGATCGTTCTGCTGGCCGTAACCGGGGTTTGGTATTTTCGAAGCACGGAAAGAGCATTTGCCGACGTAATTTGAGACTGAGCAATAGTGCGTGACGCACCAGACACCAGTGGGTTGCGGGTCATGAGCACCGAGGTTGTCATTCTTGCCGAGAACCTGGGAAAGAGGTATTTCCTCACTCACCGACGCGGCGGACGGTCGCAATATACTGCGTTGCGCGACGTGATCGCAGATGGGGTAAGGAACTTTTTTTCGGCGTGGCTGTTTTCGAAGGATCGCTCGCGCTGGACGGACAAGGAGGAGTTCTGGGCGTTGCGCGAGGTATTTCTTGAGGTGAAGAAGGGCGAAGTGATTGGCATCATCGGACGGAACGGCGCGGGCAAATCGACGTTGTTGAAGATTCTCAGCCGGATTACCGAACCGACCACGGGATGCGTAGGTCTCAAAGGGCGAGTCGCCAGCCTGTTGGAAGTTGGCACCGGTTTCCAC
Source organism: Verrucomicrobiota bacterium (assembly GCA_003218935.1). Classification (GTDB taxonomy): domain Bacteria; phylum Verrucomicrobiota; class Verrucomicrobiia; order Limisphaerales; family AV2; genus AV2. The sequence continues at coordinate 8,563 of QHPA01000167.1, read as the reverse complement.
CCGGAACTGACGGGACGGGAGAACATCTTCCTGAATGGGGCGATACTGGGCATGACCCAAGCAGAGATCCGAAAGAAATTTGATGAGATCGTTGCCTTCGCGGAGATCGAGAAGTTCCTCGACACGCCGGTAAAACACTATTCGAGCGGCATGTACATGCGGCTGGCGTTTGCCGTGGCTGCGCACCTGGAGCCGGAGATTCTGGTGATCGACGAGGTGCTGGCCGTGGGGGATGCCGCGTTTCAGAAGAAGTGTCTTGGCAAAATGGGTGATGTGGCAAAAGAGGGGCGAACCGTGCTGTTTGTGAGTCATAACATGGCTGCAGTCACCCAGCTTTGCCGGAACGCGATTCATTTGCAAAACGGTCGGGTGGTCGATTCCGGCCCCGCCGCCAATGTGGTCAATCGGTATCTGGCCTCGGGCCAAAGCGACGCTGCGACCGTGGATTTGAGGGATTTTCCCACGCGAACGGGAAGCGGCACGGTGCGTTTTGAATGGGGAGAAATGCGGGGTTCGGAGGGAGAGGCACGCCGCGATTTTTCCATAGGGGAGGATGTCATCGTGGCATTTCGATTCCAGGCGGGTGCAGGTTTCCACGAAAGGCAGGTGAGATTGGCCATCCAACTGCGGACATCCGACGGTATCAGCCTGTGCAACATGGCTGATATGGACTCAGATTTTGCCATCAAGGATTTCTGTGGAGCCGAAACCATCTCGGTTCGACTACCAGACGTTCGATTGTACCCGGACACCTACTATTTGAGCCTGTGGGTGGGCAGCATTACGAACATCGACGTTTATGACTGGGTAAGAGATTGCCTGTCTTTCGAGATCGTGGGGGGCGGTCAGTTGACGACCCGGACGCTGCCCCGTAGCGCTGGCTTGCTCTTCTGGACGCCGACCTGGACTCGTCTTCCCGCCGCATCTTCTCCGTCCACGGCAAGATCATTTCAGGTTCCAACGCTGTGAAGTTTCCCCGCGTCAAACAGGTGACGGAGAGGCTGCTGCGGGTTGGCTCGGTTGGCACGAACCACGTGCCAGCACGCGCCGCATGGATCGCGCAAACGCTGCGCAATATTCCCTCGGGCCAACGCATCCTCGATGCAGGCGCCGGCGAGCTTCAGTTCAAGAAGTACTGCAACCACCTCAAGTATGTGGCGCAGGATTTCGCACAGTACGACGGCAGAGGCGACGGTCGCGGGTTGACGACCGGAAGCTGGGACCAGAGCCGGTTGGATATCGTCAGTGACATTGCGTCGATTCCGGAACCGGACGGGTCCTTTGACGCCATCATGTGCATTGAGGTCTTTGAACATCTGCCGAACCCTGTTTTGGCGATTAAAGAATTCGCGCGCTTGTTGAGGCCAGGAGGCCAGCTCATCCTCACCGCGCCGTTCTGCAGCCTCACCCATTTTGCGCCGTACCATTTCTACACTGGTTTCAGCCGCTATTTTTATCGAACGCACCTGGCCGCCCATCACTTCGAGATTGTCGAACTGCACGAGAACGGAAACTACTTCGAGTACATGGCCTCGGAGTTACGACGGGTTCCTGAGGTAAGCGCGCGCTACACCTCGACGCGCCTGCGAATCGGGGAACTCATTGCCTTGCGCATGGCGTTGAAGATGTTTGAGCGCCTGAACCGGAACGACCGCGGGTCGTCGGAAATCCTTCATGTCGGCTGCCACGTGCGGGCGATGAAAGCGAAGAGGCCATGCTGAGCGCGACGGCCAATCCCCAGTTCGAGGTTCGGACGGCCACCGAAAAGGATCTGGATGCTTTGGTCGCCTTCAACGGTCGTGTCTTCCGCCCTCCCGCGGGAGTATGGACGCGGTCTTTGCTCAGAGGCGGCAGGCCTGGCACATCGATTCGGCATTTTCTGGTGTTGGAGGATCGAGCTACAGCTCAGATTGTCGCCTCACTTTGCATGCTGTTGCAGGAATGGAATTTGGGAGGCGTTTCGATTCCGGTCTCACAAATGGAACTCGTGGGGACCGACCCGAATTTTCGCGGCCGCGGCTTTATGCGGATGCAGGCAATGCGGCTTGCGCAAATGGAGCGTGCCGAACGGTGTTTATTGTCGTGCGTTCAGGGAGTGCCCGGGCTGTATCAGAAGTTTGGTTATGAATACGCCATTCCCCTGAAAGGCGGAACCTGGATTTCACTGGAAAAGTTCGCTGGATGCGGATCATCGAGGATACCCCAGCCCGGCCGCGTATTATCGTTTCGGCGCGCAGTCCCTGCGGATTATCCCGCGCTGGTTCCGTTTTATACCGAGGCAACCCGATCCATGCTTGTCAGTTCGAGTCGTACCGCTGCTCTATGGGCATATCAGGATGGTCAACCGAACGATTCGGAACACGCCATTGAAACCTACGTTCTGGAACAGGGGGCGCGGATCGTCGGGTATTTTCGGCTGCGGCACAGTTCAAGGCTGAACGCGATGGTTTTGCGCGAAGCGCAGGCGCAAACATGGGACGGTTGGTGGACAGCGCTGAAGGCGGCATTTGAAGCAGCGGCGGCGAGCGGTTTCAATTCATTGTTGCTGCAATTGCCACGGACCAATCCCTTGCACCAGACAGCACAGTACGCGGGCGGCGACGAAATCCCGCCATTCGCGTGGCAGGTCAAGGTGCTTGACTGGGTGGAGTTCCTGAACCGGATAGCCCCTGCGCTCGAAGCGCGAATGGCGGCTTCGCTCTTTGCCAATTGGACCGGGAGCATCGTGGTGCGATTGCGCGACGCAACGACTCTTCATATATGCTTTGACCAAGGGAGGCTGAAGGTGCGTGCGGATGGACAAGCCGGCGCCTCCGATGGTGTGGACGCCACGGTGGGGATGTTCACCCAACTGGCCTTCGGCTATCGGAGCAGTGAGGACCTCCTGCGCTCGCATCCGGATTTCCGCGTGGCGCGCTCAATTCACTTTGCGCTGGACACGTTGTTTCCCAAGCTGCCATCTTACATTTATGAAACGTACTGAACTTGCTCCTGCCGTGGCGAATGGGGCGAAAGCCTGAGGCGATTCAACATCCTGCCGCCCGATGGTATGAGTAAAAAAACAGCGCTGATCACGGGGATCGCGGGACAAGACGGGTCATATCTGGCTGAGTTGCTTCTTTCCAAAGGATACACCGTGCGCGGCACAGTGCGACGAGCCAGTTACCCGCACACGGAGCGGGTGGACCATCTTCTGAAGGCCTACGACGAACGCGACCCGCAATGTCCGTTCAAGCTGATGTACGCGGACCTCACCGACGTGAGCAGCGTCCGGAATGCGATTGAAGAGTGCCAACCCGATGAGGTTTACAACCTCGCCGCCCAGAGCCACGTCGGCATCAGCTTCATCACGGGCGAGTCCACCCTGGAGATCAATGCCCTTGGCCCGTATCGAATTCTGGACACGCTTAGACGAACGGGGGCCAAGACGCGATATTACCAGGCGTCCTCGAGCGAAATGTTCGGAGCTTCGCCTCCGCCGCAAAACGAATCGACGCCATTTCTTCCACAAAGTCCGTATGGCGTCTCAAAGACGACTGCGTTTTATCTCACCCGCGTGCACCGCGTGGCCTACGGCATGTTTGCGTGCAACGGAATTCTCTTTAACCATGAATCGCCACGCCGCGGTTTGAACTTTGTGACGCGGAAGATCACGCGCGGGATCGCGAGCATTGTGACCGGCGAAATGCAGACGCTTGCTTTGGGCAACCTGGACGCCAAACGCGACTGGGGATTTGCCGGTGACTATATGGAAGCGATCTGGCGCATCGTCCAGCATCACGAGCCTGACGATTTCGTCATCGCCACTGAAGACACGCACTCGATTCGCGACTTTCTGAAGGATACGTTCTCTCTGGTCGATCTGGATTGGAACGATTTTGTCATGTGCGAGGATCGGTACAAGCGGCCTGCTGAGGTTCCGGCGTTGCTGGGAGACGCTTCCAAGGCCCGTCGTATCCTTGGATGGAAACCGAAGACCACTTACCGCGAACTATGTCAAATGATGCTCGAATCCGACCTGCGGGCAAAAGGACTGACGATGGAAAGCGCGCGGGTGCTGGCGCAGAAGCTGCGCAAGCCTTCCAGGACGCGCGCCTACCCGGCCAACGTCGTTCCGATGGCGAAAGCGTCATGACTGGCGCGGGGTTTTGGTCCGGCAAAAAGGTGCTCGTCACCGGCGGTGGCGGATTCATTGGTTCCTACGTGGTCGAGAACCTCGTCAAAAAACGGGCGGTGCCTTCCGCGGACGTCATTGTTCCGCGTTCCAGCTCATGTGACCTGCGCCGGTTCGACAACTGCCAACGAGCCGTGGAAGGTTGTCAGGTTGTCATCCATTTGGCGGCTGTCACTGGAGGCATCAGCTTCAGCCGGAACTACCCCGCCAGTCAATATTACGACTCCACTTTGATGGACTTACACCTGGTGGAAGCAGCGCGTCAAGCCGGCGTCCAGAAGCTCGTCGCGATCGGAAACGTTTTCGCCTACGCGGCGCAGGCGCCCATGCCGCTGAAGGAAACCAGCCTGTTCGACGGGCTGCCCACCGATGCGCATCGCGGCGTCGGCTGGCTGAAGCGGAATCTCGCTCTGGTCGCGGACCTGTACAACCGCCAGCATCAGTTCGCCATGGCAGTTGTCTATTCCGCGAATGCCTACGGCCCGGGAGATTCGCTCGATCCGGTCCATTCCCACGTCGTGCCCGCGACGATCATGAAATGCTTTCGCGATGAGGACCTCGTTGTGTGGGGGGACGGCTCGCCGACTCGTGATTTTCTGTTTGTGGAAGACGTGGCGGAAGGACTGCTTCTGGCCGCGGAAAAACTTCCGGGCGGCACAGCGGTGAACATCGGATCCGGCGCCGAGATCAGTATCCGCGAGCTGGTGAACCTCATTACGCGTTCTGCGGGTTTCCGGAGGAAATGCGTTTTCGATGCAAGCAAATCCGGAGGAGATGCGCGCCGCTGCGTTGACACGGGAAAGGCGAAACAGCTTATGGGCTTCCAACCACGCGTCACGATCGAAGAGGGCATGAGGAAGACGGTCGATTGGTATCGCGAACAACTCGTCGCTCAAGCGACTTGATGACCGCAGTCCCCGCTCCGTTCTGCCGCCGCCCGTCACCATGAAATTCATCAATCAGATGGAACCGTGGCTCGGCTCCGAGGAAAAGCAGGCGATTGCCGCCTACCTCGACGCGGGGGGGTGGTTGACCGAGTTTCAGCGAACCCGGGAGTTTGAGAGGCGCCTGGCCGAGTTTACTGGCAGCAAGCACGTCTCAGTCGTTGCCAACGGCACCGTCAGTTTATTCATCGCCTTAAAGGCACTCGGGATCGGGCCGGGCGACGAGGTGATCGTGCCGAACTACACGATGATCGCTTCCGCAAATTCGATTGTCCTGGCCGGGGCGAAGCCTGTCTTTGTGGATATTGAGCTGGAGACGCTCTGCCTCGACCTTGAATTAGCTGAAAAGGCAATCACCTCGGCGACCCGCGCGATTATGCTCGTGAGCCTGAATGGCCGCGCGCCGGACATGAATGCCGCACTGGCCCTGGCCCGGCGTCACGGCCTGTTTGTGGTTGAAGATGCCGCGCAATCGTTGGGCTCTGGATGGCAAGGCAGGCATTTGGGCACTTTCGGCGCGATGGGGAGCTTTTCGTTCAGCGCTCCGAAGATCATCACCACCGGCCAGGGCGGGGCTCTGTTGACGGATGACCCGGAATTGTTTGATCGCATCCAGAAGATCAAGGATTTCGGACGTCGCGAAGCCGGCGTCGATTTCCATGAAGTCATTGGCTACAATTTCAAATATACCGATCTGCAGGCGGTCATCGGCCTGGAGCAAATGAAGAAGCTGCCGTGGCGAGTGGCGCGGAAGAAAGAGATGTTTTCCCTGTATCGCCGCGAGCTTGCCGGGGTGCCCGAGGTGAAATTTATTCCAACGAATCTTGAACAGACCTCTCCCTGGTTCATCGACATCCTGGTGCCGGACCCGGACGCGCTCAAGAAACATCTGCGGCGCGCGGAGATCGGCAGCCGCCCATTCTATCCTGCCCTCCATAGCCAGCCGGCGTACCAGCGGCCCGGCAATTTCCCCGAAAGCGAGTACGCCGCTCGACACGGGTTATGGCTGCCTTCATCCAGCTTTCTCAGTGATGAGGATGTGCGCCGCGTGTGCGCTGAGATCCGGAACTTTTACACGAAGACTGCGTAGCGTTTGTGCGGTCGCCATGGTCGCCGTTATCAAAAAGCTTGGCCGGGCGTTGATTCATCCGGATCGTGCGCTGCGGCGTTGTTGCCAGGCCCTGCGGCAGGTGGGCAGCCGGCGCAGAATCCGCCGCGCCACCCGGAGCCTGCAGCAGAGGAGAAATGGCGGGGAAATTGCCTCGATTTCCGGGTCCAGTGTTTCCGATTACCTCGGGGTCATCATTTCCTACAAGATCACCCAACCCCAGCGGATCGCGATGCTGACGGAGACGCTTCAGACGTTGAAAGGGGCCTTGCACGACACTACGGTGCCCGTCCGGGTGATTGACGCTTCGGACCCATCCTACCTGTCCGAGATCAAACCGCTGTTCGCGCAACTCGGCCTGCCGCTTATTTATGAAGCGGGTCCGCTGCCTCTTCCTGCCGCCTGCCTGCAAATGCTCCGAGCCAGCCGGCAACGCTATACCTACATTCAGCTTGACGACGCGGTAACGTTGGGGATGCGGGCAGAGTTTTTCGAAGCCGCGTGCGCGCTGTTGGAGAAATATGATGGTGTTCTCAATGTGGTGTCCATTGAATTGCCCGTGAGCGTGAAAGTCAACGAGGCCGAACGCGCGGTGGATATTGTCATGTGCCGACAGCGGAACAGTCGTCACCGAATAGATTATTCCTTCGGAATGGACCCGCCGCTCACGCTGCTCTGGAAAGAAAAGATCGGTGATTATGAATTCGGCATCTTCGAGAACCGCTATTACGGTTTCTACTTTCATAATATTGTGGTTCCCACACAGGATTACGCCAATCGCCTTGAGTGGTACATGCAGCACACCTCACAAACCAGCGTGCACGAGATTGAATTGGCCGCCGCCGACAGGACCCTTGGACCGTACTGGACCCATCTGGCGATCTGCCTTTCGAAGGTGTGCATGGTCGATCTGGATTTTGCGCCGACTGCCGGGGCCGTGCGGCCGCCAAACGATCGCAACCGCGTGGTCATGGAAGCATTGCGCGCGGGATACGAGCCGCGGATTCGCTGTGAATTGATTCAATGAGGTTAATACCCGCCATATCATCGAGACAGGCAAAAGAAGCCTTAAAAGGATGAGATCAAATCTGGTAAGCATTCCAACAAAAGCTGAACTGGCTCCTAAAAGAGGCTTTATTAAAAGAACGGGCAGAACCATTTCATTGTGGCTGGCAAAGATGGCCGGCATCAATGAAACGCCTGATTTTTCAGGACTTCTTAAAGATAAAAAGGTCACGATTATTGATGTGGGCGCACGGGATGGTTTCCACCCGAGATGGAACCAACTGGGCAACAATTTACGCATCATCCTGTTTGAACCTGACACCGATGGGTACAAAGAGCTGCTGGAGATCTATAAGAACGATGAGCGTGTAAAAATTTATAACGCGGCATTATCAGATAATGACAGCAATATCACGATACATGTAGCCACTTTCCCCTATTCTTCTTCGGCCTTTAAACATGATGAAACGTTTTTCTCCAACCTTAATTTCAGGGAGTTTTACAAAACAGTGGACACGGTAAATATCCCCTGCCAGAAACTGGAGGATGTTGTGCAGGCGAGATTCGACTTCATCAAACTGGATGTTGAAGGATTTGAACTGGCCATTTTAAAAGGAGCCGGCGATCTGCTGGATACCTGTATTGGGATAGAAGCCGAAGTATCTTATAACCGGTGGGCGGAAGGGTTACCTCTTTTTGGCGATGTCGATTCCTTTTGCAAGTCGAAAGGTTTTATACTTTGCCGCATTTCCCCGCCGACCTGCTACCATTATGTCGTACCGGACACGAGACTCCAAGCACATGGGATCACTTTCAGCGGAGACGCTTTATATTTCCGCTCACCTTATTCGATCATTGAACTGATACGATCCAATAAATGGAGTATTGAAAAAATTCCTGCCGTCATCGCCACTTATCTCACTTATGGCAATTTTGAATTTGCATATGTATTCATCGAAGAAGCTATCAATGAAAAGCTCCTTGATAAAAACGATGAGTTGGTAAAAGAGGCATCCAGGCTGATCGGCCAGCGTTCGGGCTGGAATAAAATGATGGGATTGTCCACCTTGAAAAGTATCAAGAAACTATTCAGGGCAACGTCCCCGGACGGTTTGGATTATTAACCGTTGTCGAATTTGGGTGCGGCCGCGTCCGCTTTCTCGATGTCGTGGGAAGGAAAGTGGGCAAGGCGGTCGGAATCGAATTGAGTCGCGCGGTCGAAGTTGCGCGGAGGTTTGACTCCGCCGGGCGCTGCCGTTTTTATGGGTTTGTCGCGTGTTCGACGCATGAAGACCTTCACGAAGCTGGATCCAGAAATTGTTGCCCTGCTGT
>QHPA01000304.1:1845-9722 GCA_003218935.1 Verrucomicrobiota bacterium | reverse complement strand
AAGGACTCCAACGGCAAAGTCGTCCGGACGCAGCGGTTCACCGACCTGATCACCGGCACGGCGGACGGCGACGAGTTGAAATTGACCATCTTCCAGCCTCATACGAACGGGGACGGAATGGACCAGGAGGAATTCACCGGCAAACGCATCCCGCCGGTGCCGCCCGCGCCGGACCTGTCCAGGGTCAAATACGGTGACCCCGTCGCTCTGTTCAACGAAAAGAACCTGGACGGCTGGCGGCTTACTGATCCCCATCAGGTCAGCGGTTGGAGCGTAAAGGACGGGATTCTCATCAATGATCCGGTCCAGCACAAAGGCCAACCGCACATCGCGTATGGCAACCTTCGCACTGACCGTGAATTCCAGGACTTCGATCTGAAACTCGAAGTGCGTGTGCCCAAAGACGGCAACAGCGGAATTTACCTGCGTGGCATTTATGAAGTCCAGGTAGCTGACACCTACGGCAGGCGGCTCGACCCGCACAATATGGGCGCCATCTACAGCCGCATCACTCCGAGCGAAAGCGTCGAGAAACCGGCCGGCGAATGGCAAACGTTTGATATTACCCTGTGCGACCGGCACGCAACCGTGATCCTTAATGGCAAGAAAATCATTGATAACCAGCCGTTGCTCGGCTGCACCGGCGGCGCCCTTTCGTCAGATGAAATGCGACCGGGTCCGATCTATCTTCAGGGCGACCACGCCGGTGTTGAATACCGCAACATCGTCCTGCGGCCGATCGTCAAATAGTCCCTTGGATTGACAAACTCCGTCGCGGCCATGGCCCGAAGACGGCGCAGGATTCTCCCTCTCCCCCAGGGGAGAGGGCCGGGGTGAGGGGAAAGAGAATGTGGCCCATCCAACGGCCCCATGAGTAATCGGTTGCTCGCGAGCGCGCGTCTCTCGCCGACAAAAGTATGCGCCATGCCGCTCCGCGAACTCAGGCCGCCTTTGGCATGGTTTTGCTTTTCAGCGCGTGGATCAAGCTTTCGAAAATCAATCTCCCATCCGCGCTGCCGAGAATCGCCTCGCACGCGCGTTCGGGATGCGGCATCAGGCCGGCCACGTTGCGACGCTCATTGCATATCCCGGCAATGTTCCAGAGCGAACCGTTCGGGTTCGCTTGCTCGGTGACTTCGCCGTTCGCGTTGCAGTATTGCCAAAGGATTTGATTGTTGGCCTTGAGCTTGTTCAACGTTTCGTCGTCGGCGAAATAGCAGCCTTCACCGTGCGCGATGGGGATTTTCAGCAGTTTGCCCTCCGGAATCCGGTTCGTGAACGGTGAATCAGTCGTGAGCGTTTTCAGATAGACATGTTCGCAGCGGAATTGCAGCGACCGATTACGAATCAGCGCGCCGGACAACAGGCCGGCTTCGCACAGTACCTGGAACCCGTTGCAGATGCCGAGCACGAGTCCGCCGTCGGCGGCAAACTGCTGCACTGCCTGCATCACAGGACTGAACCGCGCGATGGCGCCGCAACGGAGGTAATCGCCGTAGCTGAATCCACCCGGCGCAATGACGGCGTCCGCGTCGCCAAGCGACGTTTCCTTGTGCCAGAGATAGCGGGCCGAGTGGCCCAGCACGTCGCGCAGCGCGTGGACTGCGTCCTGGTCGCAGTTTGAAGCGGGGAATTGGAGGACGGCGAAGTTCATTTTCGATTTACGATTTGCGATTTGCGATTTGCGATTTAAACGGCGAATGCCGATGAACTCGTCAATCGTACATCGTAAATACGGTCATTCAATTTCGAGCTTGTAGTCTTCAATCACCGGGTTGCTCAAGAATTTGTGGCAAGCTTCGTCTAGTCGTTTGCGCGCCGTTTCCCTGTCGGCGCCATTCAATTCAATTTCCAGATATTTGCCCACATGGACCGCGTTGATGCCGGAGTAGCCCATGTGTTCGAGCGCGTTCTGCACGGCTTTGCCTTGCGGATCAACGACGGCTTTCTTCGGGGTAATGATGATTTTGGCTTTCATGTCAGGAGCGGGACACGCCCGCGAAACGTCCCATGGCAGTGCCATTTGCTTTTGCGGTGGGGTGAGCGTACCCGCGAGCCGGCTCGTCAGTGGCGTCGCCCCGCCAGACTTCCGCGATGATGGTGGGGAAAGCGAGCGGCGGACGCTAGTTTTTTTTACGGAGAGAGGCTGAAGCGGCGGCTTGGACGCTGCCACGTTAGCGCAACACCTTCCAGGCTGCGGGTTCGCGGGGCTTCCAAGCCCCGCGTTCCTTTGAGGCTCCACGCCGGAAATCTGCTGTTGAAACGCCGACGCGCGCCGCTAACATCTGTTTCATGAAATTGCTTTACGCGTTCGCGGCTTGGATTGCGATGGGTACGGTCCTCGGAGCCGGCATTCTGATGGCCGTCAAGGGCAATCCGTGGCTGTTGATCGCCGGTTTGATTGGGTTTGTGATCGCCGTTGGAAAAATCGGCTGCCTGCCGCACTGAGTGGACCAGGAAAAGCAGAAATTTGGATTATGCGCGGAATCCGTCAGCCACGGAGTGGCGGAAGAAGGTAGCCCACGGCGTCAGCCGTGGGAGAAAATGCGCCGTCGCCAAAAGCCCCGTGAGGGGCGACAGATTTCCGACCGAAGAGGATTGACCTCCGCCGCTTCGCGGCTTCCGATTCCCGATACACCAACCCTCAGCCGAAGCCGCAGGCTAGATAGACGCGCATACAATTTTCGACATTCCCCCCACACGACAACCGTTGAAGCGGCATGAATGCCGCGCTCCGGAGCGCGGCCTTTAGCCCTTCAGTGTCAGGTCTGCAAGCGGGATATCGGCTTATTCCTGCGCCTCAGGCTCCTGAACTTTAATCTTGTCGTCCCCCAAAATGCTGACAAGGTTTCGATGGATGCTTTTTCTGGAGTAACGATTGCATCGCACGGTGGGAACGACGCAAAGTTGAAGTTCCGCGTCCGTGTTGCTCTCAAAAGGCAAAACTCGATAAACGCTACGAAGACCAAATTCACTATTCTACTGACGACCGTGGTGGCAGTCACAGTTTGTTTCGTAGCTCCTTCCACCGCTCAACAATTGATCTACCAGGAAGGTTTTAACACCGACGGCGAAGCGGCCAACCCGCAGCGCTACACTACGATCGGCCGCGATATTTACACCGTGGACCGCCTCAAGGCAGAAGTCGATCCGGCTACACAACAACTCGGCCCGGTTTATTGGGCGCACAACGTTGATGTTCCGAACTCCTTCGTCGGCGTTCCCGGACCTACGCCCGCTCGGAGGGCAATGCTGGCCTGGGATTCAACGATCACGGCGGCTGCCGTCAGCCCGCAGTTGCAATCTGTTCTTACGGCGACGTTCAACTGGTTGCTGAATAACAAAGCCAACGCAAAGGTCGTGGTCCTGCCCAATATGGCCGCGGCCCAGTATTTTGCCGATCTATTGACGGCTGCCGGTCACACCGTCTCGGACTTTGATCCGTCCGTGGCAGTGACGAACTTTGACCTTGCGGTCTATGCCCCGGGCGGAGACTCGTCGCAAGTAGCATCGGCCAAAGTGCCCGTATTGACCTTCTCTGCGGCAGACCACGACGACCTGTTGGTCAGTACGACTGCAGGCACCGCCACATTCGAGGCCGGACCGGTGACCATCGTTACCGGCAGCCATCCCGCTGCCGGAGGACAGAGTGGATCCTTTACCGGGGTGACCGGTTCGTTCACCTGGCAGCTTCTGGGCGACATATTGCCAAACGGAGCAATCACCATCGCCAACTTCACCCAGACGAATCTGCCCTCGGTCCAGAACCTGACGAACCTGGATGCGATGGTGGCCGGCACCAAGCAGAGCAACAAATTTACTAATGCGGTCCAGGCTTTTGATTTCTCGGATGGGACGCCCGGCGACTGGTCAATCGACAACCCCAATCCCGGCGGCATAACCGGGAGTTTTGCGATTGGTGTGGACGACGGAGGCCGCCTGAGGATCGACAAGAACCAGAACGGAATTGGACCGGAGGATAACGTCATTGTGCAGGATGCGGTTGGTACGCACGCCCCATATTTCGGTGATGTGACCTTCACCAGCGCCGGCACTTATGACTTCGAAGTAGCGTCCTTCAGCGCCGGTGGTGGCGGCGACATTGAACTCTCCGTCTCGCTTCAGAGCGGCGGCAACGATCGCAGCGCAATCACCTCCGGAACCTGGGAACTGCTGGGACAGACCACGGGTGCTGTTTCGCTGCAAGGAAACATTACCGTAATTTCATACGAGCCCACGGGAGCGCCGGTGTTGGTGAGCTTTCCCATGCTGGTGCTCTTAAACGGCCCAAACGACACGCCGGCTGGAAGCGTGTTTGGCGGCGGTCCTTTCACTGGATTTGAAGGCACTGGATTCTTTGCGGGTTCAGGAATGAATAAATGGCCTTTACCCGCGGAGGGCTATCGGAGCCTCACGCTTCCTCCGCTCAACGTTTCAGGCAAGACCAACCTCAAACTGACGGTGGCTCTTGCGGCGACGTTTCTGGACTTCGAGACCAGCGACTACCTGGATGTATGGATCGATCCCGATGGCAGCGGTCCAGTGGATTTCACTCAATTGATTCATTTCACAGCGCCGAGCGGCAGCGACAAATTCTTCGACGACCGGAGCACCAGGCCCGGCAGTCCGACGCGTCTGGGCCTCAATTTCCGGGACATCACCTATGACATTCCGGCTGGTGCAACTCAGTTGGTCATCCAGTTCCGCGCCTTGACAACCTGGTGGAATGAAATAGCTGCCTTCGACAACGTGCGCGTTACTCAAGGCGTTGCGGTGCAGCCGGGGCTGACAGCGATCTCCAGTACTGGCAACACCGTGACCGTTGGATGGCCGGCCGGAGCGGCCGGATTTGTTCTGGAGTCAACTCCGACCCTTGGCCCCACGGCAAACTGGACCATCGCCGCCGGTTCCCCGAACCCGATCCCCGGCGCCGGTTCCATTAATGCCAGTGCTGCCGGAGGCGGCAGCCAGTTTTACCGTCTGAGAAAATAGGTCGTTCACGGCGGAGTAGCCAGACTCTAGCAGGTGACCGGCGGACGCCAACGTCCGCCGCTCTTGCTTTTGGACGTCGCGGACTTCCTCCCCGTCGGCGGCTGGCGGGATCCTGAGCGATTGCTGTCTCGCAGCATTTTGTCCGCCGGGCACGTTGCCCGTTCTACGGCAGGCCGGGAGGCCCGCCACTACGATCCCGAGAAGAAAATCAGCCTGAACGATGCATCGCGGCCTGTAGCGGCGGCCATCCTTGGCTGCCGCTACGAGTGAACAGCCACCGCGAGGCGCGTGTTTTGTGCACACTGGATTGGCAAACTCCGTCGCGGGCGTGCCCGAAAACGGCGCAGGATTCTCCTTCTCCCCAGGGGAGAGGGCCGGGGTGAGGGGATTACGTGAGTCACATCAGCTTCGTGTGGGTGTCGAGATGCGCCCTTCCGCCGCGCGCCCGAAAAATTCTTCTCGTGTCGTCCGTGACGATTGTGCTACGAAGAGCGACGCTATGTTTTCCCTGCAACAACTCTTTGGCAAAGGTGACAAGTTTTTCGACTTGCTGGAGGCGAGCGCCGACGAAGCGCGCAGCAGCGTGCAGGCTTTGGTCCGAATCATCAAAAGTTCCAGCGGCCCTCCGACATTGGAGGACTTTGTGTTGTCGCGCCGAAAGGAGAAGCGCATCGCCGAAGAGATCAGCGAGCAGTTGGTAAATACGTTTATCACGGGACTGGAGCGCGAAGACATCGAAGCGTTGTCCACTGCCCTGTACAAAATCCCCAAAGCGACTGAGAAATTCGCCGAGCATTTCATCATGGGTTCGCAGCACTTGCGCGGCGTGGATTTTACGCGCCAGGTGGGAATGCTGGAGCAGGCCACCGACACGGTGTTGGCCATGGTGAAACAACTCCGACGCATGCAGGAAATCGAAAAAATCAAGGACCTGAACGAACGGCTTCAGGTGATCGAAGGCGAAGCCGATAAACTCATGCTCGAATTGTTGCGCGACCTTTTCAGCGGCCGGCACGACACTTTGAAGGTCATTGCCCTCAAGGACCTCTACGAACTGCTGGAAAAAGTCATCGACCGCTGCCGCGACGCGGGCAACGTCATCAACCACATCGTTCTGAAGAATTCATAACCACGCTCCATTATGACGCTGATCCTGATCGTCATTCTGGTGGCGCTGGTGTTCGAGTTCATCAACGGCTACCATGACACCGCCAACTCCATCGCGACGGTTGTGGGAACGAAGGTGTTGACTCCCCGTCAGGCGATCGTGCTGGCGGCGATCACCAACCTGTTCGGCGCCCTGATGGGCAGCGCCGTGGCGACGACGGTTGGCAAAGGCCTGGTCGATACTCACTACGTCACCAGCCTCACGATCGTTTGCGGCCTGTTGGGTGGGACCGTTTGGAACCTGCTGACGTGGTGGTTGGGTTTACCCTCGAGTTCCAGCCATGCGCTCATCGGCGGTTTGCTTGGGTCCACCCTGGCGGCGGCACGCACTGACTGGCATGTAATCATCTGGGCGTCGCCCGCGTCCGACAAGCCATGGTATGCCTGGGGCGGTCTGCTGTACAAAGTGGTTATACCGATGTTCAGCTCGCCTCTGCTGGGATTCGTGGTTGGCTTTTTGTTGATGGGATTTCTCTTCTTCGTTGTCAGTTCCTGGAAGCCGCGAACGGTCAATGCTGCTTTTGGCAAACTCCAACTCCTGAGCGCAAGCTACATGGGTTTCAGCCCCACGCAAACGGGGCAGTTGAACGGCCTGCCGGCCTGGTTGCACTTCTTTCAGACGCCGAAATTTGAGATCGCGATCTGGGTGAAGGTAATGTGCGCGCTGACGATGGCAGCAGGGACGGCCGCGGGCGGCTGGCGCATCATCAGGACTCTGGGGCATAAGGTGGTCAAACTTCACCCGATCCATGGTTTCGCCGCTGAGACCACCGCGGCCACGGTGCTCGTGGTCGCGGCGAAATTCGGCATGCCGGTCTCGACCACGCACGCCATCTCGACGTCCATCATGGGGGTGGGGGCCGCCAAAAGCTTCAAGGCGCTCAAATGGGATCTGGTGGAGAAAATCATTTGGACGTGGTTCCTCACGCTTCCTGCAACCGGGGTGATCGCTTACCTCCTGGTGAGGCTGTGTTCGGCAGTGGGGCTCGAATGATGGTCTGGTAAGACCCAGGTTGACTTGGGGCCTTCAAGCTCCTTTCGCGCGCTACACAACTTCTCTTACCCACGCTTGCACTCGTTTTTTGATTTCGTCGCGGATTTCCCGCGTCCGTTGAAGTTTCTGTTCTTCCGTCCCGGTCAACGATGACGGGTCGGTGAATCCCCAGTGCAAGCGTTTGCCGGCGCCGGGAAACACCGGGCATTTTTCCGCGCTCGCCTCGTCGCAAACGGTGATGACCCAATCAAACCGTTTTCCCTGCTTAAGCACGTCAGACACGCTCTCGGTCTTGTTCTGCGAGATGTCGATGCCGTCTTCCTTCAGCATTTGGACGACGCGCGGGTTCAACTCACCCGGCTCCAGCCCGGCGCTATCGGCTTCAAATCTTCCCTCTCCGAAATGATTCAGATACGCCTCCGCCATCTGGCTCCGGGCGCTGTTGTGCACACAGACAAACAAGACTTTGATTGGATTCATGCCGGTTAGAGTGATTGCCAAAACAAATTTCCGGATCGTTGAGGTAGCGAGACTGCTGCGCCTCACAGAGGCGCTCTCCGGCGCGCGGGTCTGCGAGCCGCAGAGCGTGGCCCACGTTCACTAGGGGAAATTGCTTTTGGCAATCGCAATAGCCACAGCAAATGTCGACTTGGAGCAATTGTAAAGCCTCCCTTTATGACAATCGCATGACGGGCGCATGTCAGTTTCTTGCAGGGCTAGTGGC
>QHPA01000304.1:0-1760 GCA_003218935.1 Verrucomicrobiota bacterium | reverse complement strand
TAACGCGGTCGAAGTCAGCAGGCCGCCAAGAATCACAATCGCCATCGGGCCTTCAATTTCGCGTCCTGCCGAGCCTGAACCGATGGCCAGCGGCAGCAATCCGAGCGCTGTCACCAGCGCCGTCATCAGGATCGGCACCAGTCGCTCGGTCGCGCCGCGCAAGGCGGCTTCGAGTCCCCACGTCATTCCTTCCTCGCGCACCAGGTGTTCGAAGTGTGAGATCATCATGATGGAATTGCGCATGGTGATACCGAATAACGTCACGAAACCCACCATCGTTCCGAGTGATAAGGTGGCTTTGCCTGCGCCCAGCCATCCGCTGAGGAAAATTGCCAGCACACCACCCACCAGCGCGAACGGCACATTCGCCAGCACCAGCAGGAGGTTTCGTCCCTGACGGAAAACCACGGCCAGCAGGAGTACGATCCCGACGCCGGCAATCAGCGAGTGAATCAGCAATTCCCGCTGAGATTTGGTTTGTTCCTCCGCCGCGCCGCTGAATTCCAGATAAACCCCGGCGGGCAGTTGCACCTTCGCAGCGATTTGCTTTTGGGCTTCGACCACAAACGACGCCACGTCGCGTCCGCCGGGGTTGCACGTGACGGTCTGTCGGCGGCGCGCGCCGTCGTGCAGAATCGAGTAGCGGCCCGTGGTCAGATAAACGTCCGCCAGTTCGCGCAAAGGTAGTCGCAAGCCTTGCGTGTTGCGCACCAGCAGCGCGCCGACGCTTTCCGGCTCCTGCCGGCTCGCCGGTTCCAGAACTGCCGCCACGTCGAACACTTTGTTGCCTTCATAAGTCTGTGCAACGATGGCGCCCTGATACGCTGTTTGAATCGCTTCGAGCACTTCGACCGGACGAAAGCCGAACTGCGTCAAACGTTCGGACCGCAGCCGTACCGCCATGCGCGGCGCACCCGGCGGTGATTTGATCTGCACGTCGGCAGCGCCAGGAATTGAGGGGAGAACCTGGGCAATTTCGTCCGCCTTTAGGTCGAGCAGGTCGAGATCGTCGCCAAACACGCTGATGACCACCTGGGCCGTTTCGCCGGAGATTGTTTCGCCGATACGATCGCCGAGGAAGGTGAGCACTTCGGATTGGATGCCCGGAAATTCTTTCAGGGTGGCGCGGATTTCGTCCTGCACTTTGGCTTCCTCCCCGGCTGGCATCGGGTTGAGTTCGACGTGAAATTCGCTGCGATGCGGTCCCCAGGTGTCTTCGCCCATCTCAGCCCGTCCGATCTGTTGCTCGACCGTTTTGATATGAGGATTCTTCAGCAGCTCCTGTGCAATGCGCTCGCCCAGCCGCAACATCTCCGGCAGCGACGTCCCTGGGGTCGCGGAGATCTGAAGCACGAAATGCCCTTCGCGGAATGAAGGCAAAAACTCACCGCCGAAAAACGGCAGCGTCGCTGCCGTGGCAATGAACAAGACCAGTGCCACCCCGATGATCGTCCGCGGCGCGCGGCTGGCGCCTTCGAGCGCGCGCCGGTGAAGTGTTTTCAATTGGGCGATGTAACCCGGCTCGGTATGCGGCTTGATGCGTGAGAGAATCAAAAAGCACAACACCGGTGTGACCGTGAGCGCCACGACCAGCGAGGCCAGGTTGGCGAGAATGAAGGCGATGCCAAGGGGCGCAAAGAAATGGCCCTGCAACCCCGTCATCGTCAGCACCGGCAGAAACACGAGCGCAACGATGAACGTGGCGTAAACGACGGCGCTGCGTACTTCCAGCGCTGCGTCGAGCACGACTTGAAACAGCG
>QHPA01000279.1 GCA_003218935.1 Verrucomicrobiota bacterium | reverse complement strand
CAGCGCATAGGTCCGCGCAAACGCCATCGCCACGCCCTCATCCACCAAAAACGGCAGCGACGCCCCCAGTCCGGGCACGAGCAGTCTGTACTCCCCCGCGTTGGTGAAACTGCTGAAATCGGCCTCGAATACCTTTTGGTACGGCAGCGGTGCGTATTTGTAACCGTAGTCCGGGCGGCGTTTCAGCGTGCCTTGATAAACTTCCGCGCCCGTCTTCGCGTCAACGAGTTTAAAACCGGCCGAGGCGGGAAGGTTCATCTCCCCCAGGCTGCCGAGGTAATAACCGACCATCGCCCTTTTCGGAAAGGACGGCAGGTAGCCGACCTGGTTCACGTGAATGGCCGGATTGAGGCGCAGCGGGTCCACCGTGCCGACAAACTGCGCGTTGGTCGGCCAGGTGGAGGCGGTTACGCTTTGAACCTGGACGGTCTGGCCGTCCGCAATGGGAGCGGCGAGTTGCAGGTAAAGGCAGTTGCCGATGCGCAGGTCCCGTTGCTTGAGCGGCGCGTAAGCCACGCGCCGTTTGAAACCGACGAACTGGATGGGAACCGGCTGCGCCCCGGCTGTCACCAGCAAGTCCTGTGGGGAGGGCAATCGCGGTTGACTGGCATTGACAAAGTCCCAGGTTGCCACACGCGCGGGGTCCGGCGGCTTGGTGTTGATCAGGTCAACTTCCAATAAGTCGGGCGCGAGGATGCGCAATTGATACGACCCCGGCACCGGCATCACAAGTGATGGATCATTCATGATCGGCAAACCCGCCGCCACACAACTGCTGAACAGAAGTCCAAGCGCGAACCATTTTATGTTTCTCTTTCGCATTTTAACAACCGGCAGTTGTGGCCGGCGAAACATCCTTTCGCGAGCGGCCTCATCCACCATTCATATTGTGTGCATTCTATTTCCATGTCCCACCCATGCAACAGTGGGGTGATAACCCCAAAATTTCCCCGGAGGAGGTTGGTCGAAATCAAAACAAAAATCTGAGTTAATTGACGACCTGCACCTGATAATACCGCTGCCCCGCCGCGCTCGCCGCTTTGTCAATCCACAAGACAGACCAGGCTGTCGCGGCAAATGTAGCAGCTGAGATCAGTACAGTCCCAGCCCGGCAAACTGTTCTTACAAACGACTCGATACCGGCGGCCTGGCTCGCTGTTCCAGGTAAGCTGCATGCCGCCGGCGGAACCCGGGATGAGCGACGTGATTCTTAACGCGCTGGCGTCGGTGGCGGTCATCGTCACGTCCGGCGGGGCGCTTGTCGCATCATTGTCATTGATGGTGACGCTGGCGCCGGCGGGTGAACCGACCAGATAATTCGGATCGTCCGCGATGGTCAGTGTGACGGTCTCTGGCCCTTCTACCTCGTCGTCATCCACCGCATAAATAACAAGGGCGGCTGACGCCGCGCCGGCAGGGATGATTATCGAGACAGGCATGTCCCCTTCATACCGACGATAGTCGTTCCATTTCGTCGCGGTACCGCTCAGGTCATACGACACAATCAGACTCGCATCTGTGTTCCCCGTGCGGGTGAAGGCAAACATCGCTGGAGCCGCATCGCCTTCCCGGATCTTGGCATTTGTGACATGTACAGTCACCGTTGGCGGATGGTTCGTTGCGGCGGGCGGGGTTGTGTCCACAATCGCGATTGTGGCGCTGCCGGGCGAACCTGTTTCATAGCTCACGGCAGACGAAACGGTGAGCGTAACCGTTTCGGGGCCTTCGACTTCGTTGTCGTCCAGAGGCGTTACGGTTACCGTGGCGGAAGTGGAACCGGCAGGAATCGTCACCGTGGTTTCCAGTCGCCGATAGTCGATCCCATTAAGGGCGCTGCCGCTCAAGGAGTAGTTCACCCTCAGGTCTGATTCGATGCTGCCCGTGCGAGTGAAGGTAAACGTTCCTGAATTCGATCCTTCTTCCCCGGCATCAGGGTCCGCCGCCGCGACGGTGACGACGGGCAGGCGGTTCGCCGGCCCGACTTCGACCGTTAGAAATATCCCCTGGCTGGCGTTGTAATAGGTGCCGCTCGGCGTGTCCTCCAGTTTCACCGCGCGCACCATGTAAGTGTATGTGCCGGCGTTCGCGCTCGAATCGATAAAACTCGAACCATCAAGCGTTGAATCCGTCAATCGCGTGAATGGTCCGGAAGGAGTCGTTGCGCGATAAATGTGATAGCCCAACGCTGAATCGGGCGAAAGCGTCCAACTTAACCGGACACCTTCGGAAACGTTCGCAGCGCTCAACGCCGAGGGCGGAGCGACGGGATGCATGCGCAACGTCGGGTCACCCATCAACGCGATGTGAACGCCGCGAGTGTAACGGTTCACCTGGTTCTGATAAAGCACGCTGTTGTTTTGGCTCAAGCGAATGCCGTAACCGATCGTTTCGCCCAAGGCCATGTGATGATAGAAATGATGCGGCCGGCCCGACCAGGAACAGGTCAACCCATAAGTCGGCGTCGCCAGCGCCGCGCGCATGATGTTGTCCTCGGTGTCCCACTCGGCCAGCCAGCTCCCAAACATCATCATAAAGACGGCCCGCGCATCCGTATCCACGATGTCCGTGCTCCAGACCTCGTCGTAGTCGGTATGAGTCCCCAGACTGCTCATGCTCGAGTAACTGCCCGCGCCGCAGCCGTAGGCCCAGAGATAACTATTGACTCCGAGCAGTGCGACCCACTTTTCATCGAACGGCGCGTTGGTCGCTGTGTTGGCGGCGATGATGTTCGCCGGTCCAAAAAACGGCGCGAAGTTGCGATAGCCGCTGGCGGCAAACGCTTGACCTCTGAAAATGCCGAACCCATCGCCGACCAGCGCGCGACGTGGCACTGCCATCAAACCATGTCGGAAAGAATGATCTTTGTTGAGATATTGGCGCAGCAATTCCAACTCGCCGGGAAAAGTAGGCGGACCGTTCCAGGTCAGTCGTCCGGGCAGGTCGGCGAAATCCACGCGTCCTACTTCCAATTCCACATCCGTCGGAATCGTGTTCTGGTCGAAGACACCGTCGCCGTCGCTGTCAGTCCAGTCCCCATCCACGTCGCCATAAAACACGTCGGCCGGCATCGGTCTGGGCTGATGCCCGTCCACGTTCAAATTGCCGGAACGAACGACGGGGACATGGCCGAACAGGAAGACCGCCTGCACGTTGGCGGGATCGGCGGCGTAGTCAGATTGTATGAGCGCTTTGATGTTGATTGGATTCTCGTCGCGGGCCACGTCGTGGCGCTGGACCTGCCAGCCATCGCCGACCAGGTCCTGATCCAGACGAGCCAGCTCCGCGCTCAAATCCGCAGCGTAAGTGTTATCAACGATGAGCACCACTTTGCCGCGGCCTTCAACGAGCGGCGCGTTGATGCCGGTGTAGATGTAGCCGTAACCAGCGTAGCCCGAGGCGGCTTTGACAATCTGATACTCGTAGGTCGCGCCGATCGTGACGTTGGCATCGATAAAACCCGTCGCGGTCCCTGGGAGAGTGATTCCGTCGCTCCATGAATTTGCCTCCGGCGCTTTGCGATAGACGGTGTAGCCGTTCGGAGTTGCGTCAAGGTCTGGCGGCCAACTGAGAGCGATTTGCGGCGGCGAAATCTGGACCGACGCGCTGACCTGGACCGCGTATTCCCAAGTGGCGTCCAGCGCGCGGAGGGGCACCATCGGCAGCACAAGGGCGAGACAGGGAATGATAATGTGTCTGCGCCACGGCCGGAGGCGGCTGAATGAAAGATGGGACAAACAACATTTCGACCTCCCGACCGAAAGAGAACAATAGAGCACATTCATTGAAAAAAAGCTGGTCAAGGGCCGGATTAA
>QHPA01000166.1 GCA_003218935.1 Verrucomicrobiota bacterium | reverse complement strand
CGGACGGCGCGCCTCGAACAATTCCGCCACGCGCGGCAGACCGCCGGTGATGTCTTTGGTCTTCGAAGTTTTCCGCGGCGTCTTCGCGAGCAATGTGCCGGCCACGATCTTGTCGCCGGCGCCGACGACGATGTGCGCGCCGGAGGGAATCGGATAATTCGTCACCACTTCACCCCTCTCGTCTGCGATGATGATTTGCGGGTGCAGATCCTCCTTGTGCTCGATGATGACCATGGCCTCCTGGCCGGTCGTTTCATCCATTTCCTGCTTCATCGTCACCCCTTCGATGATGTCGTGGAATTTCACCCGACCGGCCTTTTCCGAAAGAATCGGCACGTTGTACGGGTCCCACTGCACGAACGTCTCGCCCTTCCTGACCTTGCCTCCATCGCGAACCGCCACCACCGAGCCGATGACGACGTTGTGTGTTTCGAGTTCGCGGCCATCCTCGGCCAGAACGGAGATCGATCCGTTCTTGTTCAACACGATGTTGTTTCCGTCCTCCAATTCGACCAGGCGCAAATCGTTGTAACGAACAGTCCCGTCGTACTTGGCCTTGATCTGCGGCTGCTTGAACACTTGCGACGCAGTTCCGCCGATGTGGAACGTCCGCATCGTCAACTGCGTGCCCGGCTCGCCGATGGACTGCGCGGCGATTATCCCGACCGCTTCGCCGAGCTTCACGAGGCCGCCGGTCGCCAGGTTGCGGCCGTAGCAGGCGATGCAAACGCCATGCTTGCTCTCGCAGGTGAGCACCGAGCGGATGCGCAGCTTTTCGATGCCCGCTTTTTCGATTTCCTTCGCCTTGACCTCGTCGATCTCGTCGCTGGCTTTGATGAGCTTCTTCTTCGAATCTCGCGGGTCCACAATGTCGTCACAGGCAAACCGGCCAACCAGACGTTCGCTGAGTTTGACCACTTCGTCTTCGCCTTCGTAAATCGGCTGCACCCAAATACCGTTGGTCGTGCCGCAGTCCTCCTCGCGAATGATGACGTCCTGCGCCACGTCCACGAGTTTGCGCGTCATGTAGCCGGAGTCAGCGGTCTTGAGAGCGGTGTCGGCCAGACCTTTGCGCGCCCCGTGCGTTGAAATGAAGTATTCCAGGACCGTGAGGCCCTCGCGGAAGTTCGAGAGGATCGGCTTCTCGATGATGTCGCCTGAAGGCTTGGCCATCAAACCGCGCACGCCGGCAAGCTGGCGCACCTGGGCCTTATTGCCGCGGGCGCCCGAATCCACCATGAGCCAGACGGGATTGAATTCCCGTTTGCCCTGGTTGTGGTCGAGCGTCTTCAACATGACGTTGGCAATCTGGTCCGTGCAATGCGTCCAGATGTCGATAATCTTGTTGTATCGTTCGCCCGGAGTGATGACGCCCTTGCGATATTGCTTCTCGACCTCGGAAATCTGTTTCTGCGCCGCTTCGATTTCCTGTGTTTTCTCCTTCGGAATGATCATGTCGTCGATGCCGATGGAAACGCCCGCGCGGGTCGCCTCGTAGAAGCCGAGTTCTTTCAACCGGTCGAGCGTAGTCACGGTACTCTCATGACCGCAGAACTTGTAGCAATTCCAAATCAGCTCGCCGATCTGGCCTTTGCCCACCACCTTGTTCGGAAAACCAAGGTCCTCCGGCCAGATTTCGCTGAAGATCACACGGCCCACCGTCGTCTCGATCACCTTCTTCGTCGAATCCCCGTAAACGGTCTTTTTCCCGAAGTCCGGATTCGCCAGCAAAATCCGATCGTGCGTTTTGACCGTCCCGTCCAGGTGGGCGAAAACGACCTCGCTTTTCGATCCAAACAGCATCAACCGCTGCTTCGATTCACGCGTTGCCCGCGGCTCCGCAGTCAGATAGTAACAGCCCAGGGTAATGTCCTGCGTCGGCGTCATGATCGGCTTGCCGCTCGAGGGGCTGAAAATGTTCAGCGGCGCCATCATCAGCAGGCGCGCCTCCATCTGCGCTTCGACCGACAGCGGCACGTGCACCGCCATCTGGTCGCCGTCAAAATCCGCGTTGTAAGCGGTGCAGACCAGCGGATGAATGCGGATGGCCTCGCCTTCGATCAGCACCGGCTCGAACGCCTGCACCGACAAACGATGCAGCGTCGGCGCGCGGTTGAGCAGCACCGGATGCCCTTTGGTCACTTCCTCCAGAATATCCCACACCTCGGGCGACTGGCGCTCGATCATCTTCTTGGCCGACCGGACGGTATGGACGTAGCCAAGTTCCTTGAGCCGGCGAATAATGAATGGCTCGAACAATACGAGCGCCATCTTCTTGGGCAAACCGCACTGACTGAGTTTGAGTTCCGGCCCGATGACAATGACGGATCGTCCGGAATAATCGACGCGTTTGCCCAGCAGGTTCTGACGGAACCGTCCGCTTTTGCCCTTGAGCATGTCGCTGAGCGATTTCAGCGGGCGATTGCCCGCGCCGGTGACGGCCCGGCCATGACGGCCGTTGTCGAACAGCGCGTCCACCGCTTCCTGGAGCATGCGCTTTTCGTTGCGGATGATGACCTCCGGCGTCTTGAGCTGGAGCAGGTTCTTCAACCGGTTGTTGCGATTGATCACGCGGCGATACAGATCGTTCAGATCCGACGTGGCAAACCGGCCGCCTTCGAGCGGAACGAGCGGACGCAAGTCGGGCGGAATGACCGGCAGCACCGTGAGAATCATCCACTCCGGCCGGCTCTTGGAACCGACGAAGCCTTGAAAGAGTTTGATCCGCTTCGCGATTTTTTTGCGGATCTGTTTGCTCTTGGTTTCCGTCATCGCCACCTGCAACTGATCAATCTGCTTGTGCAGGTCCACCTTGGACAACGCTTCGCGCACCGCTTCGGCGCCCATCTTTGCCACGAACGCTTCCGCGCCGTAGGTCTGGCGGGCCTCGCGATACTCCATTTCGCTGAGCAACTGGTGCTGCTTCAGCGGCGTGTTGCCGGGATCAATGACCAGGTAATCCTCGTAGTAAATCACCCGTTCCAGATTGCGCGCCGTCATGTCGAGCATCAAACCGATGCGCGAGGGCATGCATTTGAAAAACCAGATGTGCGAGACCGGCACGGCCAGCTCGATGTGGCCCATCCGCTCGCGGCGCACGCGCGACAGAGTGACTTCCACACCGCAGCGGTCGCAAACGACGCCCCGATGCTTGATCCGTTTGTATTTGCCGCAGGAGCATTCCCAGTCCTTGACCGGACCGAAAATGCGTTCGCAGAACAAGCCGCCCTTTTCCGGCTTGAAGGTGCGGTAATTGATCGTCTCCGGGTTCTTGACCTCGCCCTTCGACCAGATGCGAATGGCTTCGGGCGAAGCGACGCAGATGCCGACGTAATCCACCAGGTTGACTGTTTCCAGCCCAAGTAACTCGCGAGCGGATTCTTTGGTGCTAATCATATTCTTTGTAAATTTGCCGACCGTTAGGCTTTGAATGGGTTAACCGAGGGCGGAGAGCGACGGGACCTGCGTCTGCTGATCGACCGGGTTGGAGTAGCCAACTTTGACGTCCAATCCGAGCGACTGCATTTCCTTGACCAACACGTTGAAGGACTCGGGCACACCGGCCTCCAGCGCATTGTCGCCCTTCACAATGCTTTCGTAAATGCGCGTGCGACCCTGCACGTCGTCCGATTTCACGGTCAACAGTTCCTGCAACGTGTAGGCGGCGCCATAGGCTTCCATGGCCCAGACTTCCATTTCGCCGAAACGCTGGCCGCCGTATTGCGCCTTGCCGCCCAGCGGCTGCTGGGTAACCAGCGAATACGGGCCGACCGCGCGAGCGTGAATCTTGTCCGCCACCAGGTGGCCCAGCTTCATCATGTAGATGTAACCCACGACAATCTCCTGGTCGAACGGCTCGCCGGTGCGACCGTCGTACAAGTGGGTCTTGCCGTTGTCCGGCAATTTGGCTTCTTTGAGATAATTGCGTATTTCTTTTTCCTTGATGCCGTCGAACACCGGCGTGGCGAAGCGCACGCCCAGCAGTCTGGCGGCCCAGCCCAAATGAGTCTCCAGGACCTGGCCGACGTTCATGCGCGAGGGCACACCCAGCGGATTCAAGACGATGTCCACCGCGGTCCCGTCCGCAAGGAACGGCATGTCCTCCTCCGGCACAATCTTGGCCACCACCCCTTTGTTTCCGTGCCGGCCGGCCATCTTGTCACCGACGGACAGTTTGCGCTTGGAGGCGATGTAAACCTTGACCGATTTGATGACCCCGGTGTCCACTTCGTCGCCCGCTTCGGCGCGCTCCATTTCCTCGTCGTGCTGCATCTGCAGATCGTCGAACTTCTTTTTGAAGCTGCCGATGATTTCGTTGATCTTATTGCGAATCGGCGAGGGGTCGATTTCGATGCGGTCGTAGACATGCGCCAGTTTGCGCAACAGCGTCTTGGTGATCTTGCGGTTCGCGGGAATGATGATTTCGCCGGTCTCGGAGTTGACCACGTCGAGCGGAATTTTCTCGCCGAGCAGGATGTTGCTCAAGGCCTCGGTCAACTGCTCGCGCAATTCCTCGGTTTTGCTCTTGTACTCCTCCTCGATCTGCCTGGCATGTTTCTTCGCTTCGCCCGGAGCGACCTTCGCGCTGCTCTTTTCCGCCTCCTTCTTGGCGGAAACTTTGACATCCATCACGATGCCGTAAGTGCCCGACGGCACCTTCAGCGAAGTGTCCTTCACGTCCGCCGCCTTTTCGCCGAAGATGGCGCGGAGCAACCGCTCTTCGGGCGCCAGTTCGGTCTCGCTCTTGGGCGTGATTTTGCCGACGAGAATGTCGCCCGGCTTGACCTCCGCGCCGATGCGAATGACGCCGTCCAGGCCGAGGTTCTTCAGCGCCTCTTCACCCAGGTTCGGAATGTCGCGCGTGATTTCCTCCGGTCCGAGCTTGGTGTCGCGCGCGCTGACTTCAAACTCGTCAATGTGGATCGAAGTAAAGACGTCGTCCTTGACGATTCGCTCACTGATGAGGATGGCGTCTTCGAAATTATATCCGTTCCACGGCATGAACGCGCAAAGGACATTGCGCCCCAGCGCCAGTTCGCCGCCGGACGTACACGGACCGTCGGCGATCACCTGGCCTCGCTTCGCCGTGTCGCCTTTGGCCACCAAAATCTTCTGGTTAATGCACGTCGCCGCGTTGGAGCGCATGAACTTGCGTATGTTATAGACGTAAACGCCTTCTTGCGGGTCGTGTTTCACCCGCTTTTTACTTTCGGGCAGCTTGCCG
Source organism: Verrucomicrobiota bacterium (assembly GCA_003218935.1). Classification (GTDB taxonomy): domain Bacteria; phylum Verrucomicrobiota; class Verrucomicrobiia; order Limisphaerales; family AV2; genus AV2. The sequence goes on along the minus strand of QHPA01000166.1, from coordinate 7,154 downwards.
TCCTTCGTGATCATTACTTGATTGCCGGTAACCGAGACGACTTTTCCGCCTTCCTCCGCCACGATGACGGCGCGCGAGTCGCGAGCCACCCGCTCTTCCAAACCCGTGGCGACCAATGGCGCTTCGGTGACGACCAATGGCACCGCCTGGCGCTGCATGTTGGACCCCATCAACGCGCGGTTGGCGTCGTCATGCTCGAGGAACGGAATCAAACCGGCGGCCACCGAAACGAGTTGCTTGGGCGACACGTCCATGTAATCGACGCGCGTAGGTTCGACATCGATGAAGTCGCCTTTGCAACGGCAGGTCACACGATCGGTCGTGAAGTTGCCCCGGTCGTCGATCGGCGCGTTTGCCTGGGCAACGATGAAAGCCTCTTCGCGGTCGGCGGTCAGGTAGTCGATATGGCCGGTCACGCGCCCCTTTTCGACCTTGCGATAGGGCGTTTCGATGAAACCGAAATCGTTGACCCGCGCGAACGTCGCCAGCGACGCAATCAAACCGATGTTCGGACCTTCCGGAGTTTCCACCGGACAGATGCGTCCATAGTGCGAAGGATGAACGTCGCGCACCTCGAAACCGGCCCGGTCGCGAGAGAGACCGCCGGGCCCCAGCGCGGAGAGACGACGCTTGTGGGTCAACTCGGCCAGCGGGTTGATCTGGTCCATGAACTGCGAGAGTTGGCTGCGACCAAAGAAATCGCGCACCACGGCCGAGAGCGCCTTCGGATTGATCAGTTTCTGCGGCGTCATGGCTTCCACACCCTGATCGAAGAGCGTCATGCGCTCCTTGACCAGACGCTCGGTGCGTGCCAGACCGACGCGGCACTGGTTGGCCAGCAATTCGCCCACCGTGCGCACACGCCGGCTGCCCAGGTGATCGATGTCGTCCACACTGCCCTCGGCTTTCTTGAGGCGAAGCAAATACTTCGTCGCGCCCACCAGGTCTTCTTTGGTCAAAATGCGCGAATCGCCGTCTTTCAGGCCCAGCTTCTGATTGATCTTGTAACGACCCACGCGCCCCAGATCGTAGCGCTTCGGATCGAAGAACAGACGCTTGATGAGTGCGCGGGCATTGGCAGCGGTCGGCGGATCGCCGGGACGCAAACGACGGTAGATGTCCTTCAATGCCTCTTCTTCATTCTTCGTGGGGTCCTTTTTGAGGCATTTGATGATGATGCCATCGTCCACCGTGGTGTCCACCACGCGAATCTTCGTGACGCCGAGTTCGGCGATCTGCTTGACCACGGCCTTCGACAGCGGTTCAAACGCGCGCGCGACAACGATGCCCTTTTCCTGGTCCATCGCGTCTTCGATCAGCACTTTATTCTGGATGTCGTCCAGATTTTCCGCCGCCCTGACGGTCAGTTCCTCGATGTCGTAAAACAATTTGAGAACGTCAGCATCGGAGCTGTAACCCAGGGCTCGGAAGAAAGTGGTCGTCAAAAATTTTCGCCTTCGCTTCTTGCGGTCAAGGTAAACGTAGAGCAAATCGCTCGTGTCGAATTGCGCTTCATACCAGGAGCCGCGATCAGGAATTATGCGGAAGGAATGCAGCGTCTTGCCGTTCGGGTGCTGCGTCGCCTCAAAGGCGATGCCCGGCGAGCGGTGCAGCTGGCTCACGATCACACGCTCGGCGCCGTTGATGACGAACGTGCCCTGGGGCGTCATGAGCGGCACTTCGCCCATGAACACAGTTTCCTCCTTCGTGCCCTTTTCGTCCTTGAGGTGGAACGTGACGTGGAGAGGCGCGCCGTAAGTGATGCCTTCGCGCAGGCATTCCAACCAATCCTGTTTCGGCTCGCCGATCTCATAACTGTGGTAATCCAGTTCGGTTTTGTTGTCGTAACTCGCGATCGGAAAAACCTCTTTGAACACCGCCTGGAGGCCGAGGAGCTTTCGCCGGGTGGGTGGGATTTCGGCCTGCAAAAACTCGACATACGAATTGATCTGGATTTCGATCAGGTTCGGCGGCGCGATGACTTCTTTGATTTTTCCGAAGTTAATTCGTTCTGCTGCTCGCGATGGCATTTTGACCTCTGGTTATTGGCCGGCACCGGGCCGGTCGGTTATTTTTCTCTGGACACGCAACGCCGCCGTCCCTGGGTTCTCCCAGGGACCGCCGGCAGAATTCCAATCGCACCCGTTTACGCGATCCGTTCGAGATTTGTTTCAAGGCGATGTTTTCGACTGACAAAACGGAGCGGCAGGAAAGCCCCGCCGCCCCTGATACAACAAGTTACTTCACTTCGACTTTCGCGCCAGCTTCCTCGAGCTTCTTCCTGGCAGCTTCGGCGTCGGCTTTGTTGGCCCCTTCGAGCACGGGCTTTGGAGCGCCTTCCACCAGTGCCTTGGCTTCGGCCAGCCCAAGACCCGCTTTCACTTCGCGGACCGCTTTGATCACGGCGATCTTCTTGTCGGCCGGGACCGAAGCCAGGATCACGTCGAACGCCGTCTTCGCTTCCGCAGCTGGAGCCGCCGCGCCGCCGCCCGCTGCGGGAGCGCCCGCCGCCGCGACCGCCATCGGGGCAGCGGCGCTGACGCCCCATTTCGTTTCCAATTTTTTCACCAACTCGGCCGTCTCGATGACCGTCAACTTGCTCAGTTCCTCTACCATGTTCGCTATGTCAGCCATGTTGCCTTTCAGTCTCGTCGTCATCCGCGGCCACGGATGAATTACACTCACGGCCCGTGAGCCGACGATTTACTTTGTTGTTGTTTGTTCTGTTATCAGCCTCGTCGGCTTAACCAGGCTGAAATTGTTTTTCTTTAAGAATCGTTAAGCGCCCTTATCGATGCGAGCTTGAAGCACACGCGCCAGTTGGGTGGCCGGCGTGTTGAGCAACCGTGCCAGTTGAGCGGCCGGCGCCTGAAGCAAACCGAGGAGCTTACCCCGCAAAACTTCGATTGACGGCAGATCGGCCAGCGCCATCAATTCGGCCGTCTCCAGCCGTTGATTGTTCAAATAGCCGAACTTCAGCCTGGGTTTTTCGAATTCGGATTGAAACGTCTTCAGCGCCTTCGCTGCGACGGAGACGTCGCGCCGGCCTGTGACCACGGCCAGCTGGCCCTCCAAAGTGCCGGACAAATCGGCCACGCCCGCTTCCTTCGCCGCGATGCGAAAAACCGAGTTCTTGACGACGTGAACTTCTGAACCGGCCCTGGTTAGACGCTTCCGCAATTCGGTGAACTGCCCGACGGTCAGGCCCTTGTAATCCACCACCAGGAAGAACGGGGAAGCGTTCAGCCGGGCGACATATTCTTTGGTAATGTATTTTTTTTCGGCACGCATGATAGAAAATCAGTTGAAAGCTAAGCCGCTGCCAAAAACTCGCGCACGTCCAGGTGAACCGGCGGACTCATCGTGGCGGACAACGTGCAGCTCCGCAGATACGCGCCCTTCGCGCTGTGCGGTTTGGCTTTGATGATCGCGTCGATCACCGCGCGGGCGTTTTCCGCGATCTGCTGCGCCGTGAACGAAGCTTTGCCGATCGGCACGTGCACATTGCCGGCCTTGTCGATCTTGAACTCGACGCGTCCGGCTTTTACTTCCTTGACCGCCCTGGCCGTGTCGTCGGTCACCGTGCCGGTCTTCGGGTTCGGCATGAGGCCGCGCGGACCGAGCACTTTGCCCAGCTTTCGGACCTCGCTCATGGCTTCGGGCGTCGCAATGGCCACGTCGAAATCCGCCCAGCCTTCGTTGCACTGCTTGATCAAATCCTCGTACCCGACATGCTCGGCGCCAGCCGCCCTGGCGGCATCGGCCGCGCCGCCCGGCTTTGCGAACACGAGCACTTTCACCGTCTTGCCGCTGCCGTGAGGCAGCGGAACCGTACCGCGCACCATCTGATCGGATTGCTTCGGGTCAACGCCCAGTCGAAACGCCAGCTCAACCGTCTCGTTGAATTTGGCTTTCGGCAACCTGGTCAACACTTCAACCGCTGAATTGAGCGCATGCAGCTTTTTGGCGTCCACCAGTTCCAGCGCCTTTTTGTAACGTTTGCTCGGCATTGTTTTTCTTTGCATTGCGCGCGGGCCGTCCGGCCCTTCCGCGGTTGTTATTTGGGATTAAGAGTAAGATTAAGATTAAGAGAAACAGCCGAAGCGGCGATTCCCATCTTGATCGTAATCTTAATCTTCATCCTGATCTCTTTCTTCGTCAGTCGACGACTTCGATGCCCATGCTCCGGGCGGTGCCCGCGACGACGCGGAAGGCGGCTTCTTCATTCACCGCGTTCAAATCTTTCATCTTCAACTTCACGATGTCTATCACCTGTTTCTTCGTCACTTTGCCGACTTTTTCCTTGTTCGGCGTCTTGGATCCCGAGGCGATGCCAGCCGCCTTTTTCAGCAGGGCGGATGCCGGGGGTGATTTGGTGATGAACGTAAACGATTTGTCCTGGTAAACCGTGATGACCACCGGAATCACCATGCCCCCCTGCTCCTTTGTCGCGGCGTTGAACTCCTTGCAGAACGCCATGATGTTGACGCCCTGCTGACCCAGTGCCGGGCCGACGGGCGGAGCGGGGTTGGCCTGACCCGCGGGGATCTGCAACTTGATTTGTCCAACGACTTTCTTTGCCATAAATCATGCCTTCTCCACTTTCCAATACTCAAGCTCTACCGGCGTGTTCCGGCCAAACACGCTCACGGTTACCTTCAACTTGCCTTTGTCCGGGTCGATTTCCTCGATGACACCGCTGAAGTTGAGGAATGGACCGTCGTTGATCTTCACCGTTTCGCCCAGTTCAAAGCTGACTTTCGGCCTTTCCGTGTCTTCAGACTCGGCGATCTGCGCTTTGATGACCTCAATCTCTTCCGGACTGACCGGCACCGGTCGCTCGCCGCCCACAAAACCGATGATGCCCTGCGTCTCGCGAATGAAGTACCACGGCCTTTCCAAAATCTGTTGGTTCTCATCCACCAGGACCATATCGATATAAACGTAGCCGGGATGCAGCTTGCGAGTCGTCACAGTTTTCTTGCCGTTGCGCACCTCGGCCACTTTCTCCATCGGCACCAGGACTTCCCTGATATACTCCCCCATCTCTTCGGTCTTGAGGCGCTTTTCAATGCTCTCTTTGACCTTCTGTTCCTGGCCCGCCAGGGTATGAATGACAAACCATTGGCTCTGCATGAGTCGCTTTCGGATAGCTTCAATAAACAATCAACCCAGGATAAATCGGATTACGTAAGAAACCACAACATCGACGCCGATCGTGAACGCGCCCAAAAGCGCCAGGGTGATCATGACCGCCACGGTCGAACCTTTCAATTCGTCCACGGATGGCCAGGTGCACTTCTTCAACTCTTCGCGCGTCTCGGAGACGTAGTTTGAAATGCGCAACAGGTAGCCCCCGCGCCACAAAAACGCGAACGTCGCGCCGACCGCCGCGACCCCAATGCCCAGTTTGACGTACGAGTCCACCGTTTCTTTCCAGGTTTCCGCGTTGGCGGAGGGGGAGGGATTCGAACCCCCGATGGCGGTTAAGCCATAACGGTTTTCAAGACCGTCGCGATAGACCACTCTGCCACCCCTCCGGATTATCGTGGCAGGGCGGGAGGGACTCGAACCCCCAACCGACGGTTTTGGAGACCGCTACTCTACCAATTGAGCTACCGCCCTAGCGCACTGCCGCATAATTTTTCGATTTATTACCAGACGAAAAAGCGGAGGCGAGGTCACCCACGCGCTCCTCGATTCCTTTGCGTTCAATTCAAGCAACGACTTCGCTGACGCGCCCCGCGCCGATGGTTCGACCGCCCTCGCGAATCGCGAACCGCTGGCTTTTTTCCATCGCCACCGTTGCGATCAGGTCAATGTCCACTGAAACATTATCGCCAGGCATCACCATTTCCACGCCCTGCGCCAGCTTCACGGTGCCGGTCACGTCCGTTGTGCGGAAATAAAATTGGGGGCGGTAATTGCTGAAGAACGGTGTATGCCGGCCACCCTCCTCCTTCGACAACACGTAAACTTCCGCCTTGAACCTGGTGTGCGGGGTGATGGTGCCTGGTTTGGCCAGCACCATGCCGCGCTCGACTTCCTCTTTCTTGATGCCGCGCAACAGCACACCCACGTTGTCGCCCGCCGTGGCGCTGTCGAGCAGCTTGCGAAACATTTCAATGTCCGTGGCCACCGTCTTGCGCGTGTCACGCAATCCAACGATTTCAACCTCCTCCATCTTTTTAAGAAGACCGCGCTCCACGCGACCGGTCACCACCGTGCCTCGGCCCTCAATGTTGAACACGTCTTCGATGCACATCAGGAACGGCTTGTCCACCTCGCGCGTCGGGAGCGGGATGAAGCTGTCAATGGCATCCATCAGCTCCTGAATCGCTTTGGCCCCTTCAGGCTTTCCAGCCAGGGCCGCGGTTGCGCTGCCGCGGATGATCGGCGCCTTGTCGCCAGGGAACCCATACTTGGTCAGCAAGTCGCGGATTTCCATGTCCACCAGATCCAGCAAGTCCGCGTCGGCCAGATCGACCTTATTCAAGAAAACGACGATCGCGGGCACGCCCACCTGACGGGCCAACAAAATGTGCTCGCGCGTCTGAGGCATTGGGCCGTCTGCGGCGCTGACGACCAGAATTGCGCCGTCCATCTGCGCGGCGCCAGTGATCATGTTCTTCACGTAGTCGGCGTGCCCGGGACAGTCCACGTGCGCGTAGTGGCGCGTGGCGGTTTCGTATTCAACGTGAGAAACCGCAATGGTGACTGTCTTGGTAGCGTCGCGAACCGTGCCACCTTTGGTGATTTCCGCATACGAAATGGCCTTGGCCAGTTTCTTGCCGGCCTGCACTTGCACGATCGCCGCCGTCAACGTGGACTTGCCGTGGTCAACGTGGCCGATCGTACCGACGTTGACATGGGGTTTGGTTCTTTGAAACGCTTCTTTTGCCATGCGATTTCCTGCGGTTGTTGGTTCTAGTTTTTGTTAAAGCCCGAACTGGAGCCCATGATCAGGGTTGAACTGATGACCTCGTCCTTACCAAGGACGTGCTCTGCCGACTGAGCTACATGGGCAATAGCCGGATAATTTAATCCTGACCCCCGCAAAAAACGACAAACCACCATTAGCCCGTCCTCTTCTTTTCAAAATTGCAGGGGCCAATGGTTTTCTAGTTTTTCACGGTCCAACGACTGAATGAAAT
>QHPA01000278.1 GCA_003218935.1 Verrucomicrobiota bacterium | reverse complement strand
GCCCCCTACGTTAGTGATCTTTCCCCGGGCGCCGGCCCGCGCGGGACGACCGTGCTGATTACAGGTGGCAACTTCACAAATCCAGTGGCGGTGAAATTCAACGGCGTGACCGACCCCGCAGCCACGGCGACGGCGCTCACCCGGATTCAGACGACGGTGCCCGCCAATGCCACGACCGGCCCGCTGACCGTCACCACGAGTTACGGCACGAGCACCAACAACCCGATCTTTTATGTTCCGCCGCGTCTGACCGGTTTTTCTCCGACGAACGGAATCGTGGGGAGCAGCGTGGTCATCACTGGCGCCAACTTCACCGGCGCCGGCAGTGCTCTGTTCAACCTGGCCGCCGCGAATTTCACGGTCACGGCCTCGAACACGATTTCCGCCGTCGTTCCCACCGACGCCACCACCGGTCCGTTGACCGTCACCACGCCGGGCGGAGTCATTATCAGCACCAACAATTTTCGCGTCCAACCGAACATCAGCAGCTTCTCGCCAACGCTCGGCCCCGTGGGAACGCCCGTCTCGATTCTGGGCACCAGTTTCTTCAACGTCACAAATGTTTCGTTCAACAACACCAGCGCCGCGAGCTTCACCGTTATTTCCCCGACGGAGACCCGGACGACCGTGCCGTCCGGCGCCAGTACCGGACCCATTCGCGTTTCAACGCCGGACGGCACCGCAGTCAGCGCCACCAACTTCTACGTCACCAGGAGCAGCGATCTCGCCGTCGGCATCACAGCTTCGGCGGCGTTGCAGACGCCGGGCGAGCCGCTGACTTATGCGCTTGCGGTGACGAACAAGGGACCCTCGATTGTGACCGGGGTGACGCTGACCGACACGCTTCCGCCGGGAGTCACTTTCGTTACCGCCAATTCCAGCCGCGGAAGCTGCACGTTCAGCAACGGCAAGGTGACGTGCCTCATAGGTGTCCTGACCAACGGCACAGGAGAGACCGCCACCATCACGGTCATCGCGCCCAACGAAGACGTGCTGACCAACACCGCGATGGTCACGGCTGTGGAACCTGATCTCAACCCTGCCGATAACACGGCGTTGGCGGTGACGACAGTCGTTTCGGACGCGTCGCGGACGCTCCGGATCGGTCTGGTGCCTGGCAGTCCGGCGGTCATTTCATGGCCGACTTCCGCCGTGCCCTTCACGCTGCAATTCCTCAATTCCTTTGCCGGGTCGAATAACTTCTGGCAGCCGGTGACGAACCCGCCGGCCATTGTCAACGGACGCAACTCGGTCACGAACAACGCGTCGAGCGGAGACAAATTTTTCCGCCTGCAAAAACCGTAGCTGCCGACGGCTGCCATGACGATCCTTTCCCGGTTCACTTGCGGCGCGCGAAGCTGGTGTGGAGATGTTTCTTCTCTCGGCGAAACTTTTGCTTCCTTCAGGTTATTGACTTTGAACAAATTGATCTGCTCCGCTGATGTCAAAAGTTAACCTCTTTGCCGGGTTTGTTTTCCGCCCTGTGGAGCCGCCTCTCCTGGCATTCCTCGCCTCCTGGCTGATTTGCGTTTCACCAGCCGCGCAGACAACAAACGGCGTCATCGATTGCAGCGAAAGCGGTCTCCGCTCTGCCTTCGGTCGCGGCGGCGGGCCGTACACCTTAAACTGCGGCGGTACGAACACAATTACACTGACAAATACGATTGTCGTCTCAAAGAGTACCATTTTGGATGGAACCGGCCAGACCCTGACCATTAGCGGGGGCAATCTCGTGCGTCTTTTCACGGTCAATCCCGGAGTCAAGTGCACTCTGATGAATCTGGCGCTTATCAGTGGTGAGGACAGCGGCACCAGCGGCACCAATGGCGCTCCCGGCCTTAGTGGCAGCGGCGGGGCGATCTATAACAACGCCGGGAACGTCACTCTTGTCTCCTGCACGCTCTCCAATCACACCGCCGCCGGCGGCGTCGGCGGCAATGGCGTGGTTCAACTCAGTGGCCACGGCGGCGCCGGCGGCAGCGGCGGCAACGCTTCGGGTGGCGCCATGTTCAATAACGGTGGAACGTTGTTGCTCACCAACTGCGCGTTTTTCATGAACGTCGCCAACGCCGCCGCCGGAGGGATTGGAGCCGACGGCATTTCGAGCGGCAACGGCAACAGCGGCGGTAATGGCGGCGCGGGCGGCAGCGGCGCGGGCGGGGCGATCTACAACACAGCGGCCGGAACAATCGTCGCTTACGATTGCACGTTTGCCAGCAATCGTGTCAGCGGCGCAAGTGGTGGCGACGGCGGCAATGGCACGGGGCTCGGTTCCAACGGGGCCAACGGGCCGCCTGGCGCCGGTCTCTGTGGTGGCATTTACAACGACGGTGGAAATCTCACGCTTCTGTTCAGCACATTCAACGGCAATGGCGCCAGCGGCGCGAATGGCGGAAACGGCAAAGCCGGCGCAGGCGAAGCCTACGGCTCGGGCGGCACTCCAGGAAGCGCAGCCAGCGGCGGAGCGATTTTCAATAGCGCCGGAACATTGGCGGCGACAAATTGCACTTTCTTCGAGAATTTTGTCGCCGGCGGCAACGGCGGCAATGGCGGCGATGGCGGCACTTTCGGATTCGGCGGCAACGGCGGCAACGGCGGCGCGGGCGGAGCCGGCAATGGCGGCGGCATTTTCAATACGGCCAACGGTCAGGCGATTCTCGTCAATTGCACCATCTCCGACAGCAGCGCGGAGGGCGGAGCCGGCGGCAGCGGCGGAGCGGCGGGCAGTCTGGTGAGGAAAGCCGGTCAAACGGGAGGGCCGGGGAAGAACTTCGGCGGCGGCATCGCCAATGACACCGGAACCACCAGGCTGAAGAACACCCTGGTTGGATACACAAGCGCTGGCGAGAACGGCGCCGGCAGTATCACCGACGGCGGCTACAACCTCAGCGACGATGCGAGTGTCGCCCTGTCCGCAACCGGCAGCCTTTCCGGCACGAATATTCAGTTGCAATTGGGATTTCTTGGAAGCAACGGCGGACCGACGCAAACGCTGCCATTCACTGCGACCGATAGCCCGGCCATCGACGCGGGTGACGACTCCGCTTGCTTGCCCACCGATCAGCGCCACTATGCCCGCTCCGGACGATGCGACATCGGAGCGTATGAGTTCAACGGTTTCGTTCCTGCGACGCTGAACATCCGCCGCCAAACCAGCCAGGTCGTGCTCTCGTGGACCACGGCCGTTCCCGGCTATTCACTGCAATCGAACCCGAACCTGTCGCGAACGAACTGGACCGCTCTGACGAACGTCCCGGTCGTCATCACCAATACCAACGTCGTCACTGATACCGCGTCGGACCCGCGCCGGTTTTATCGACTGGTCAACTGAGCGATCCGCCGCTCAAGGCAGCCGCGTCACATCGATGTTGCGCGCATCGCTCACGCCGATCTCAAGCAGCGCGGCGTTTTGGTAGAGTTCGAGATTCGTTTTCGCCTCCGGCGCTTTCGAGGCCTTGCGCTGGCGGTCGATTTCCTGAGCCGACAGAACGTCGAGTGCGACCGCATCGGTGCTGAACCAAAGCTGGTTCAACTCGACGGAAAAATGGAGCATCGTCCGGTCTTCGCCCTGGTACTGACAGATCAACGCGTCAACGATGTTCAACGCCACGCGGTCCCCCAATGCAATCCGATCGTCGATGATCGGGCGAACCAGAATCTCCGGCACCGCGGAGGCCAGGCGGTCGGGGTCGTTCTCGAAGCGAAGGGTGTTATCGACGCTGCTCATGGCCAGACCCCAGAGAGCGCCGGAGACGCCGACCAGATTGTGATTCAGCAGCGGGGTGATGTTGACGACTTTGGTTATCTGCTGCGTGACCAACCTGGAGAAATAAGAGTTACGACCGATGCCTTCGCCTTTTTTGCCGAATTCCAGATCGCCCCACACGAGTTGGCCGATCAGGGCCATTGGATAATAG